>JALRCP010000185.1 GCA_023257325.1 Polynucleobacter sp.
ATAAGACCTACCGCATTGCTCCCTCCATCCTGTCAGCTGACTTTGGCAACTTAGGCCAAGAGGTCCGTGACGTCATCGCGGCGGGTGCCGATTGGATTCACTTTGACGTGATGGACAACCATTACGTACCCAACCTGACGATTGGCCCCTTGGTTTGTGAGGCTATTCGTTCTCATGCGGTCAAAGATGGTCAAGCTGCCTGCATTGATGTTCACTTGATGGTTCAACCCGTCGATCGGATCGTGCCTGACTTTGCCAAAGCAGGTGCCAATTTAATTAGCTTTCACCCTGAAGCCAGTTCACACATCGACAGAACTTTGGGGCTCATCAAAGACAGCGGTTGCCAAGCGGGTTTGGTATTTAATCCAGCAACCCCTTTGCACCACATGGATCATGTGATGGATAAATTGGATTTGGTTTTATTGATGTCGGTGAACCCAGGCTTTGGGGGTCAATCCTTTATTCCAAGCACTTTGGATAAATTGCGCGAAACCAGAGCCAAGCTAGATACCTATCAAAATAAAACAGGTCGCAAGATTCGTTTGGAAGTGGATGGTGGGGTAAAGGCTGACAATATTCGCGAAATCGCTGCTGCAGGTGCGGACACCTTTGTGGCCGGCTCTGCTATTTTCGGCAAACCCAATTACAAAGCCATCATTGATCAGATGCGCGAGGAATTAGGGAAAGCCTAATGCAACGTAAAGATTTTGATGCTCTAGCCCAACAGGGCTATAACCGTGTTGCTTTGGTCTCTGAAGCATTGGCAGATTTAGAAACACCTCTGTCGCTTTATCTCAAACTCACGCAAACTCATGGCTCAACCAATACTTTTTTATTGGAATCTGTGGTCGGAGGCGAGCGCTTTGGTCGTTATTCCATCATTGGTTTACAAGCCAAAACTCTGATTAAGGTCACGGGCGGTCCTAATAACACGCTCACACAAGTCATCACAGATGGCCAAGTACTTGAAACTGATCATGGCAACCCTTTGGATTTTATTGCTAACTATCACGCCCGCTTTAAAGTGTCCTTGCAAGAGGGCTTGCCTCGCTTCTGCGGTGGTTTGGCGGGTTACTTTGGTTATGATACGGTGCGCTACATCGAGCCACGCTTAGCCAATCATTCTTTACCGGATGAAATTCAGACGCCTGATATTCAATTGATGTTGACGGAAGAATTGGCGGTGATTGATAACCTTGCGGGCAAACTATATTTAATTGTGTATGCCAATCCACAAGAACCCAACTCTTATGAGAATGCTCAAGCAAGACTACAAGAGTTACGAATCAGCTTAGATGCTCCGGTGAAAAAACCAAACACAGGAGCCAGTCAAAAAACAGAAGCGATTCGTAAATTTGCCAAAAATGATTTTATGGATGCCGTAAAACGCACCAAAGAATATATTTTGGCCGGTGATTGTATGCAAGTGGTGATTGGCCAACGTATCAGTCAACCATTTTCCGACTCACCTCTTTCTCTTTACAGAGCTTTGCGCTCTTTAAATCCATCACCTTATATGTACTTGTACGACTTTGGTGACCATCAAGTGGTCGGATCATCTCCGGAAATTTTGGTGCGCCAAGAGAAGCGTCAAGTCGATGGTCAAGAGAAGCGCTTTGTAATTGTTCGCCCTATTGCTGGAACACGTCCTCGTGGTAACAGCCCCGAGCAAGATGCCGCTTTAGCCAAAGAGTTACTGGCTGACCCCAAAGAAATTGCGGAGCACGTGATGTTGATCGATTTGGCTCGCAATGACGTTGGCAGAATTGCTAAAAATGGTAGTGTCAAAGTGACTGATCGCATGATCATTGAAAAATATTCTCATGTGCAACACATTGTGAGTTCCGTTGAAGGTGAACTCATGGACAATGCGAGCAATATGGATGTTTTAAAAGCTACTTTCCCAGCCGGTACATTGTCTGGCGCCCCCAAGATACGAGCCATGGAAATCATCGATGAAATGGAAATCGTGAAACGTGGCGTTTATGGGGGTGCAGCAGGATACCTGTCTTTTTCTGGTGACATGGATGTGGCCATCGTGATTCGAACTGGCATTATCAAAGATGGCATGGTGCATGCTCAAGCTGGTGCGGGCGTGGTAGCAGACTCTGACCCAGAATCTGAATGGAAAGAAACAGAAGCCAAAGCGCGCGCTGTGTTACGTGCTGCTGAAATGGTTCAAGGAGGTCTCGATGCTAGTCATGATTGATAACTACGACTCCTTCACCTATAACTTGGTGCAGTATTTTGGTGAATTAGGGGCAGAGGTTAAAGTTTTTCGTAATGATGAAGTGACTTTGGCTGAGATTGAGGCCTTAAAACCCGATCATATTTGTATCTCACCAGGACCTTGCAGTCCGAAGGAAGCAGGTATCTCGGTTGCAGCCTTGCAATATTTTGCGGGCAAAGTACCTTTACTTGGAGTTTGCTTGGGTCATCAAGCCATTGGTGAAGCATTTGGTGGGAAAGTCATTCGTGCCAAGCGCGTCATGCACGGCAAAACAGATACCGTTCACACCACTCAACAAGGTGTCTTTAAAGATTTACCCAAAGAGTTCACCGTGACGCGTTACCACTCTTTGGCCATCGAAAAAGAGAGTCTTCCAGCTGATCTAGAAATCACGGCGTGGACTGATGATGGTGAAATCATGGGCGTACGCCATAAAAAGTTCGCAGTAGAAGGTGTTCAGTTTCATCCAGAGTCAATTTTGTCTGAGTATGGTCATGAACTACTGGGTAACTTTTTAAAGACAAAACAAGCCACTGTTGCGAAATAAAATTAGATCAACAAATTTAGAGTTCACGTAAATCATGGCCATCAATCCACAAGAAGTTCTTTTACGCTGCATTGATCATCAAGAAATCCCTCATGAGGAAATGATGCAAATCATGCGCGCCATCATGTCTGGTGAGCTATCGCCTATTTTGACAGCGGCGATTTTGACCGGTTTGCGCACCAAGAAAGAAACCGTCGGGGAAATCACAGCAGCGGCGATGGTAATGCGTGAATTCGCGACCAAGGTTGAAGTGGCTGACAACAGCCATTTTGTGGACATCGTGGGCACAGGTGGAGATGGGGCCCATACTTTTAATATTTCAACCACGGCGATGTTTGTGGCTGCTGGGGCAGGTGCAAAAGTGGCCAAGCATGGTAATCGCAGTGTGAGCAGCAAATCAGGTGCTGCCGACGTTCTTGAGGCTTTGGGGGTGCAAATCACTTTGCAGGCACCTCAAGTGGCACAGTCCCTAAATACTTGTGGCATTGGCTTCATGTTTGCCCCCAACCATCATCCAGCGATGAAAAATGTCGCCCCTGTTCGCAAGGAACTGGGTGTTCGAACCATCTTTAATATTTTGGGTCCACTCACCAACCCTGCCAATGCACCCCATATGTTGATGGGGGTGTTTCATCCAGAGTTGGTGGGTATTCAAATACGGGCTTTACAAAAATTAGGTATGAAGCACGCCTTAGTGGTTTACGGCAAAGATGGTTTAGATGAAATTTCTTTAGAAACTTCAACCCTGGTCGGAGAACTGCAAAATGGCGACGTCAAAGAATATGAAATCCATCCATCTGACTTTGGGCTTGCCACAGTAAAAACCTCAAGTTTCAAAGTGGCTAATTCAGAAGAATCTAAAAAAATTCTTTTAGGGGTTCTTAATAAAGAGATGAGCCCTGCACGCGATATTGTTTGCCTCAATGCTGGTGCTGCACTTTACGCTGCGAACATTGCCAAAGATATTAGGCAAGGCATTCAATTGGCTCAACAATCCATTGATACTGGCAAAGCCAAAGCCAAATTAGATGAGTTTATTCAGACCACTCAAGCCTTAGCAAAATAACAACATCCACACAAACTTTATTCATTCATGAGCGACATTCTTAAACGTATTTTGGCCACTAAATTTGATGAAGTTGCTAAAGCAAGTTCACAGATTCCCATGCATGTTTTACGCTCTGATGCCGAGGCCAGCCTGAAAGAAGGTCATCTTCAACCACGTGGTTTTTATCAAAGCATTGAAACCAAGATTGCTGCTGGTCATGCGGGCGTCATCACAGAAATTAAAAAAGCCAGTCCCAGCAAAGGTGTATTTCGAGAAGACTTCAATCCTGCAGCCATTGCCCAATCTTATGAACAACATGGCGCTGCTTGTTTGTCAGTGTTAACCGATAAAGATTACTTTCAAGGTTGTGCGCAATATTTAAGAGATGCTCGTGGGGCTTGCAAGATTCCTGTTTTGCGCAAAGATTTTTTAGTCGACGCCTATCAAGTATATGAAGCGCGTGCCATGGGGGCTGATGCAATCCTTTTGATTGCGGCTGCATTAGATGATGCCCAAATGATAGATTTTGAAAGCATCGCCAAAGAACTTCAGATGGATGTTTTGGTTGAAGTTCATGATGCACAAGAGCTAGAACGTGCCCTAAGACTTAACACGCCACTACTTGGCATTAATAACCGCAACCTCAGAACCTTTGAGGTTAGCTTAGAGACAACCTTGTCTTTATTAAAAGAAATTCCATCTAATAAACGCGTGGTGACTGAAAGTGGGATTCTGACTCAAGCCGACGTGGCTTTGATGCGCGCCGCTCAAGTCCATGCTTTTTTGGTGGGCGAGGCTTTGATGCGCCAACCCGACCCAGGAAAAGCCTTGGCAGAGTTATTTGGTCAACCTGAATAAATTTTCTTTCGATCAGCTATCCATTCGTCCACTCAATTGGCTTTAAGCCTTGAGCCAAGAGCAGCTCATTGACCTTGCGAAAGTGCCCGCACGATTTTTGATCACCAGGGTAAATAAAGGGTTCATTCGTTTTATAAACACTGAGACCTGAAGGGTGAGATGCGCTTAAGATGATTTGAGACAGGCCGCTTTCACCACTTTCCTCTTGGGCTTTTTCAATCAAGGATTTTTTCTTTTGGGCATGAGCACCCCATAACAACCAAATGAGTGATTTCTTCTGTGCCAAGCGATACAACATGGCATCAGTCAAATCTTGCCAACCCCAATTGGCATGCGAAGCAGCCAGATTTAACTCAACGGTCAAGGTGGCATTGAGCAACAAAACACCCTGCTTGGCCCAAGAACTCAAATCACCATGAACCAAACTGGGATACCCATCCAAACTCAAGGCCTTACTGATGTTTCTCAATGAACTTGGGAAAGCACGCCAGCCAGGTTTAATTTCTTTAGGAATTGAAAAAGCCAAGCCCTGAGCCAAGCCGGGTGTTTGATAGGGATCCTGTCCCAAGACAACCACTCGCACTTGTTCAAAAGTAGTTTCTTGGAATGCTCTAAAAATATGATCGACCTTAGGAGCCAAGCCATCGGGGTTGTCTTGATAGGCTTTTTGAACTTTACTTTCTAAGGTATCAAAAGATCGAGACTTCAATTCATCCCAAAGCAAGCTTGCCCAATCTTTGGGTAAAGCGGATTCAATTGAAAAGGCTTGAGTCATGCGGTCTCAAACAGATAATGCGTATTGTTTGGGCTGATACTGAAACAAATCTTTCTCAGGCTGCAAAGTCATGTGTAGCTCTTGATCGTGTCGATAGGCACAAATCGGCACGACTTGGCCACGTCGCAACTTTTGAATGGCTTGAACCAACAAAAGGTCCAAGCGAGCTGGCGTTAAACGCTCAGAATTGATCGAAGAAACAAAATCGCCAGCAGACAAACCTGCTTTTTGAGCCAAGCCGCCATCCAAAACATGACTTAATTTGACCCAACCTTGGTGAGCGGTAGTCCGAATACCCAATAATTGTTTGGCAGTATCCGCACTCTCTTCGGGTGACGCAGGTTTTTCAGCCACTTGAACACCGACTTGAGAGAGCCAATTTTCTAATGGTAGATCTTCTACCCCATCGAGATAATTGGCTTTGAAGGTACGCCAAATTTTCTTAAAACCAGATCCAATCACAAAATCAATGGCATGATCAAAGTCATCCTCAGCCATGCCAGACTCGGTCAATTGATGCATCTGCCATAAGTGTCGAATCACATCATCCAAGGACTGAGCTTGTTGGGTATATTCACGAATCTTCAAATCCAAACCCAAAGCTAACAAGGAACCTTTGGCGTAATAACTCACCACGGCATTGGGCGTGTTTTCATCCATGAGGTAATACTTGGTCCATGCATCGAAAGAACTCTCAGATAAGCTTTGTTTATGACGTCCTGGGCCTCGCAAAACCATGTTCCAAGTTTTTTCAATGCGCTTGAGATAAGCCTTACGATCAATGCGCCCACTTCTCAACAATTGCAGATCATCGTAATAACTGGTGAAACCTTCAAACAACCATAACAAACGCGTGTGATTTTTTTGATTTAAGACATATGGATCAAATACTTTGGGTTTAATGCGCTTGACCATCCAGGCATGAAAATATTCATGGCTACAAAGACCTAAGAAATCTTCATAAGCTGAATGCTTTTTGAGATTTTGTCCTGGATAAGGCAAATCATCTCTCTTACACAACAAGACAGTACTATCGCGATGCTCTAAACCACCATAACCATCACCTACAGCATTCACAATAAAAGTGTATTGCTTAAAAGGCGCTCTGGGTTGATTGGGCTCAAAGAAAGCAATGTGTTGTTCGCAAATGGCCTTTAAATCTTGACTCAATTGCCGCTCATCCACATGATCAATCAAACCTTGAATTACCAAGCGATGGGGCGTGCCATGAGCTTGCCAGCGAATGACCTGGAACTCACCCATGGCCACAGGGTGATCGATTAATTGATCGTAACTGACTGCTTGATAAGTGCCAAAGCCATCACGATTAATTTTTTGAGCGGGTAAAGTAGTTTCTACCGACCATGCACTCATGGTCACACAATCATCTGATTTGGGTGGCAAAAGATTGATTGCATAGAGGGCTTTCGTGCCCATCACTTGCAAACACAGACTGCTGGCATTGAAAAATGCACGATGCTGATCCAAGTAAGCGGCTCTGACAGAAGTGTCAAAAGCATAGATTTGATAATTGACTCGCAAGGACCGATTGGAATAAACACGCCAGGTATGACTGTCAATTTTTTCAAAAGAGACGGGTTTGAAAGCGACTTTTGAATTAGATTGGTGACTAACTTCCGAAACAGCAAAACACTCTAAATGTTTTGAAAAGTCTCGAATCATGTAACTGCCCGGAATCCACGCCGGCAGCTGCAAATCCACATGGGCAGCCTTCACAACTCCAGCTGGAACCGACATGGTCACATCAAATCGATGTCCTCGCCAATCATCTACGCCAATCTGATATTGAATTGATTGAGATGATGTTATTTTTTTTGCATTCCTCATGGTGATTTTTTGTAAGAGTCTTTATATGCCTCTTACTTTAATTTCTTCTCTATTTGGGCAATGGGTACTGCACCATTAATTCGCGAGCCATCAGTGAAGAACATCGCTGGTGTACCTGTTACCCCCAACTTACGTGCAAGTGCAGTATTACGTTCAAGAGGATTCCCGCAATCTCCCTTACCTGTTGGGGCTTGATTATTGATCATCCAATCAGACCAAGCTTTCACCTTATCTGAAGAACACCAAATTTGTTGTGATTTTGTTAAAGAATCAGCCGATAACATGGGTACCAAAAAGGTATAAATGGTGACGTTATCCATTTGCTGAAAGGCTTTTTCTAAACGCTTACAAAAACCACAATTGGGATCAGCAAACACCGCCACCTGACGAGCACCCTTCCCCCGCACAACTTTCACAGCATCATTCAAAGGCAAATCAGCCCAACGAATGCGATTCAAATCATTGCTACGCTGCTCTGTGAGATTGGTACCTGTTTTTAAATCGACCACCTCACCCTGAATTAAGTAACGAGCACTGGCATCGGTATAAACCACATCTTGCCCAATCGTCACCTCGTATAAACCAGCCATGGGCATCGATCGAACGCCATCCACCTTGGCCCGATCACCCAATTGTTTTTGAATCTCAGTTTTGACTTTAGCTTCCACAGCATTTTGTGCTTGTGCTGTAAAACTTAATAAACACAAACCAATGAAAACGCACATACTTAAAAAATGAAGGGGATTCTGTGGTTGCAAAGAAGCTATATATTTCATTTTGTCTCCTATGACTGATGTATCAAGCCAATGCCTGTTTAATCAAATGTCGTTTGATCAAATGGCTGCGATTGACCATGCGCATGCCCAAATTTCGAATTGTTTTCACTTGAGAATTTTCGTGAGAAAACAATTTTTGCAAACGATCGGTTGTGAACAACAAGGCGTCTGTATCACCATGACGCGCTCGTTCAAAGCGTCTGAGCAGCACTGGATCATCAAAACTTCTGAATGATTCTCTTTGCTCCAATAAATCGGCCAATTGTGCGACATCTCGCAAACCTAAATTCAAGCCCTGACCCGCTAAGGGGTGCATGACATGAGCTGCGTCGCCCAATAGAAT
>JALRCP010000009.1 GCA_023257325.1 Polynucleobacter sp.
GGGCGGGGAGCCGGAGAATGTTTGATCGCCGTGTTTTTAACTTCGCTCCAGGTCCAGCAACGCTTCCTGAAGAAGTTCTAAAACAGGCAGCCGATGAAATGCTCAACTGGAATGGTTTGGGCATGGGTGTGATGGAAGTCAGTCACCGGGGTAAGCCATTCATGGCTTGTTATGAAGAGACCTTGGCTGATTTGCGTGAACTCATGAACATTCCAGAAAATTACGCCGTTTTGTTTTTGCAAGGCGGTGCAATTGGTGAGAATGCAGCAATCCCAATGAACTTGATGCCTTTGGCTAAAAATGGTCCAAAGGCAGATTTTGTGGTCACAGGTATTTGGACTGAGAAGTCTGTCAAAGAGGCGGCCAAGTATGGTCAAGCCCATGTGGCTGCATCTAGTGCAAGCAATGGCTTTACCTCTATTCCTGATCAATCGACTTGGCAGTTATCTGAAGATGCCGCTTATGTTCATATTTGCTCAAATGAAACAGTAGGTGGCGTTGAGTTTCAACAAGTCCCTAAAGTAAGCAAACCATTGGTGGCTGATGTATCTAGCAATATTTTGTCACGCGTCTTTGATATCAATGACTTTGGAGTGCTTTTTGGTGGTGCGCAAAAAAATATAGGTCCAGCAGGTCTGAGCATTGTGATTGTGCGTAAAGATCTGTTGGGGCACGCCATGCCGATTACTCCGATGGTGTGGGATTGGGCCAAGCAGGCGGAGAATGATTCCATGCTCAATACACCCCCCACTTACAGCATTTACTTAGCCGGTTTGGTTTTTAAGTGGTTAAAGCGTCAAGGCGGTGTAGCTGTAATGGAAAAGCAAAATATTGCTAAATCCAATCTACTGTATTCATGCATTGACGACAGCAGTTTGTTCACGTCTAAAGTTGATCAAGCTTATCGCTCTCGTATGAATGTGACTTTCTATTTAAAAGATGAATCACTCAATGATTCATTTGTGGAAGGTGCTGCCAAGCGTGGCTTGATGAACATCAAGGGTCACAAGAGTGTGGGTGGTATGCGAGCCAGTATTTACAACGCCATGCCAATGGCAGGTGTGCAGGCCCTGGTGGACTACATGAAGGAGTTTGAACGTGGCTGCTGATGATAAAGATTTGGCGCCTTTGCGCGCTCGGATTGATTCAATTGATCAACAATTACTCGAATTGTTGGCTGCACGAGCTGAAGCTGCGCAAGCAGTCGGCAAAATCAAGCACGATGTCAATGCACCCGTTTTTCGTCCAGAACGCGAACGTCAAGTGATTGACGGCTTGATTGCAAAAAATAAAAGTCCTTTGGCGGCTGATGGCATCACCGCCATTTGGCGCGAAATCATGTCTGCATGTCGTGCGCTTGAGGCGCCTATTCGGATTGCCTATTTAGGCCCTGCAGGCACTTTTTCAGAGCAAGCGGCTTTTGCTCAATTTGGACAGTCCATCAGTAAGGTGCCATGCTCTAGCATCGATGAAGTATTTCGTGCGGTGGATGCAGGCTCTGCAGACTTTGGTGTGGCGCCAGTGGAGAACTCGTCTGAGGGTGCCATTTCAAGAACCTTGGATTTGTTGCTCGACACTGATTTGAAAATTACTGGTGAAGTGGCATTGGCCATCAAGCATCATTTATTAACTAAGTCAGGTCATTTGGATGGTGTGACTCGAGTCTTGGCTCATCCTCAAGCTTTGGCGCAATGCCAGCGCTGGTTATCAAGCAATGCGCCTAAATTAGATCGTCAAGCCGTGAGCAGTAATGGTGAGGCTGCTAAGCTGGCTTCTCAAGACCCTACGGTAGCCGCCATTGCCGGTGACAGTGCACAACAACAATATGGTTTGCAAGCTGTGCAAAGTCAGATTCAGGATGACCCACACAATCGCACACGTTTTGTGGTGATTAGTCACGGCTCTTGCCAACCTTCAGGTAAAGACCAAACTTCTGTGATTTTGTCCGTCAACAATAAACCTGGCGCAGTTCATCAGTTATTGGCCCCAATGGCTAAGCATGGTGTTTCTATGAACCGCCTAGAGTCTCGTCCTGCCAGACGCGGTACTTGGGAATACTTTTTTTATATTGATATGGATGGTCATGCCAATGACCCCAAAGTAGCTGCAGCATTGACAGAGTTGCAGGCAGAAGCGGCATTCTTCAAAAACTTGGGTTCATACCCACGTAGTCACTAAATTTTAGGAAGCTTCATCATGGCCAACGAAGTTGGACAAACAAACTCAGCAATTATTGGATTAAGTCACGTTCGAGCGATTGCTCCGTATGTGGGGGGGAAACCCATCAGTGAAGTGGCGCGAGAGTTTGGCTTGGACGAAGCCAAGATTGTGAAGTTGGCCTCCAATGAAAATCCATTGGGTATGCCAGATTCTGCAAAAAAAGCCATGGCAAAAGCAGCAGAGGATTTGGGTCGTTACCCTGACTCTAATGGCTTTGAGCTTAAAAATGCACTCGCAAAAAAATTCAATGTCCCGGTTGAGTGGATTACTTTAGGCAATGGTAGCAATGACATTCTTGAGTTGACTGCAAGAGCGGTGGCTCAAGAGGGCGATGAAGTTGTTTTCTCAAAGCATGCTTTTGCGGTTTATCCATTGGCGACTCAAGCGGTCGGCGGCCAAGCAATTGAAGTGCCTGCTACACCAGAATATGGCCATGATTTGGCAGCCATGCAAAAAGCAATCACAGCTAAAACGCGTTTGGTATTCGTGGCCAACCCGAATAATCCAACAGGAACTTTTCTAACGGCTGCTGAGATTGCCGCATTCTTGGCAAAAGTGCCCAGTCATGTGGTGGTCGTGATTGATGAGGCTTATAACGAATTTTTGACCCCTGAACAACAATACGATGCGATTGCTTGGGTGCGTCAATATCCCAATGTGATTGTGTCACGAAGCTTTTCAAAAGCGTATGGTTTGGCAGGTCTTCGCATTGGTTACGGCATCGCGCAAAACAACATCACTGATTTGTTGAACCGCATTCGTCAGCCATTTAATGTCAACAGCCTGGCTCAGGCAGCTGCGATTGCGGCTTTGGCAGATGTTGAGTTTTTAAAAAAATGTTACGAACTCAACCGGGCTGGGTATGCTCAATTGACTCAAGCATTTAATCAAATGGGTTTGAAGTATTTGCCATCATCAGGCAATTTTGTGTTGGTCAAAGTGGGCGATACTCCCAATGCCGGCGCCACAGTCAACCTAGAATTACTCAAAGCCGGTGTGATTGTGAGACCGGTAGGCAATTATGGTTTGCCTGAGTGGTTGCGTATCTCAATTGGTTTGCCACAAGAGAATGAAGCATTTATTGTGGCTTTGAAAAAGATTTTGAATCAATGACCTCAAAAACAGATCAAACTTCTCGCACGCTTGGAATTGTTGGCGTTGGTTTAATTGGTGCATCTCTTGGTTTGGCGCACAAAGATGCCAAGACCTTCCAAAAAATATTGGGAGTGGGGCGTTCGAAGGCTAATTTAGATGCGGCTCTTCAAATGGGTGCCATTGATGCAGCAGTCAGTCTTCAAGAATGTGCCAAAGAAGCTGATGTGATTGTGGTGTGTGTGCCTGTGGCACAAACATTTGCAGTTCTTCATGCAATTGAACCTCATCTCAAACCAAATGCCTTAATCACTGATGCGGGTAGCACTAAATCTGATGTGATCATGGCTGCCAAAACTGCCTTGGGCGATAAAGTGGCGCAATTTGTGCCTGCGCATCCGATTGCCGGGGGTGCTCAGCATGGAGCGATTGCCGCGAAGAGTGATTTGTATCAAGGTAAAGAAGTCATTTTGTGCCCTTTGCAAGAAAATTCTCCGGTAGCAATAGATGCTATTGATCAATTTTGGTCGACAACAGGTGCTGCCACACATCGCATGTCAGCATTGCAGCACGACGCGGTGTTTGCATCCATTTCACATTTGCCTCACATCTTGTCTTTTGCTTTGATGCTGCAAGTGGCCAACTCAGAAGATGCCAATGTGAAGTTGGGTCATGCTGGAGCAGGGTTCAGAGATTTCACGCGTATTGCAGGTTCAAGCCCAGAAATGTGGCGCGATATTAGTTTGGCCAATAAAACTGCGCTTCTTAAAGAGATGGATCAGTATCTGAACCTCACCAAACTCATTCGAGACATGATTGCCAGTGAAGATGGTGAGGCATTATTAAAAGCATTCACGCGAGCCAGCGCTGAGCGTCAAAAGTGGGAAGGTCGCTGATGGGTGCTGGTGTGATTGAGTTTTTAGAGTTGGGGCCTTATCAAAAAGCCCAAGGGGTCGTGGCACTTCCAGGATCTAAAAGTATTTCAAATCGGGTATTGCTATTATCAGCATTGGCCTCAGGCACAACTCGTTTGAAAGGTTTGCTAGACGCAGATGACACGCAAGTCATGCGAGCCGCACTCAAAACCTTAGGCGTCAAACTCGATGAAACCGATGGCGATTGCGTGGTTCAGGGTTGCTCGGGTCGTTTGCCCAATCAACAAGCTGATTTATTCATGGGTAATGCAGGAACTGCGATTCGCCCCTTAACAGCCGCATTAGCAATTTTGGGTGGGGACTATCGTTTACATGGCGTTCCTCGCATGCATGAGCGTCCAATCGGCGACTTGGTGGATGGCTTGCGCATGGTGGGCGCTTCAGTAACTTATGAGAAGAATGACGGTTACCCACCAATCAAACTGTCAAAAGGTCAAATACGTACCGACAATATCATCAAAGTTCGAGGCGATGTTTCTAGTCAGTTTTTAACTGCCTTGCTCATGGCCTTGCCCTTGGTTGCTAAAAATGAAATCTGCATTGAAGTGATTGGTGAATTAATTTCCAAGCCCTACATTGATATCACACTCAAACTGATGAGTCGTTTTGGGGTGGAGGTTCGCAATGATGAATGGCAACGTTTTTATATTCCTGCCAACTCTGGTCAACCCTACAGTAGCCCTGGAACTTTATATGTTGAGGGCGATGCTTCTTCAGCGTCTTATTTTTTAGCAGCCGGTGCCATTGCAGACGGTCCTGTAAGAGTTACTGGGGTTGGACGTCACAGTATTCAGGGCGACGTTGCTTTTGCGGACGCCTTGAATCAAATGGGTGCCAATGTGATGGCCGGTGATGATTGGATTGAAGTCAGAGGGGTGGACACACCCAGTGGTCGCTTGCAAGGCATTGAGTTGGATTGCATAGCAATTCCTGATGCAGCAATGACTCTGGCAGTGGCTGCTCTATTTGCTGATGGACCCACGACTTTAAGAGGTATTGCGAGTTGGAAAGTCAAAGAAACAGATCGTATCGCCGCCATGGCTAAAGAGTTGCAAAAGATGGGAGCCTTGGTTGAGTCAGGAGAGGACTTTATTCGTATCACGCCCCCCGTTTCTTGGAAGACTCCGGATGAAGGCATTGATACGTACGATGACCACCGCATGGCCATGTGCTTTTCATTGGCCTCTCTTGGACCTCTTAAGGTGCGCATCAATGATCCTGCTTGCGTGGCCAAAACTTTCCCCGATTATTTCCTTGCCTTTGCGCAAATAGCTAAAAGTTCTATCACGACTTGATATGAAAACGCAGCATGATTTTGAGTGCGATGTCATCGTCATTGGTGCCGGTGTCATTGGTTTAGCTGTTGCCAGAGAACTTCAATTGCAGGGTCGAGAAGTCATTCTCTTAGAAAAGAATGATGCCTTTGGCATGGAGACCAGTTCTAGAAATTCCGAGGTGATTCATGCCGGTATTTACTATCCCGCGGGTTCTTTAAAAGCACTGCATTGTGTGCAAGGCAAGCATTTACTCTATGACTATGCCAAAGATCGCAAAATTCCTCATCAACAAATTGGTAAATTGATTGTCGCGACTCAAGAAGATGAGTTGAGCAAATTAGATCACTATATTGAAGCGGCTCGCATCAATGGTGTGCATGATTTAAAGCGCATCAGTCAAAGTGAGCTCAAAGAATTGGAGCCTTGTGTGCAAGCCTTTGGGGCGGTTATATCGCCGAGTACGGGCATCATTGATAGTCATGCTTTGATGCTGTCTTTATTAGGTGATTTTGAAAACGCAGGGGGTAATTTCATTGCGAATTCACCTGTGCATTCAGGGCGTGTAGTTTCAGGGGGTATTCAGATTCAATTGAGTGATGCTGATCAAAGTTTGATTCTGGCCAAAACCGTGATCAATGCAGCTGGCTTAAATGCCTGTGCGGTGGCACGATCAATTGAGGGAATCAAATTAGATTCTATTCCTCAAGAGTATTACGCGATTGGTCACTACTTCACGATGAGCGGTCAAAGTCCATTCAAGCATTTGATTTATCCCGTTGCGGGACACGGATACTTGGGAGTTCATGTCACATTAGATATGGGTGGACAGGTGCGCTTTGGTCCTGATATTGAGTGGATTGATACGGTTGATTATGCTTTTGATGAATCGCGTAAACAACGTTTCATTGAGGCAGTCGCTCGTTACTATCCAGAAGTGACCTCGAAGGAAGTTAGTCCTGCCTATACGGGTATTCGACCAAAAATCAGTGGCCCTAAAGATCCTTCAGCAGACTTTTTAATTCAAACAGCAGCGCAACATGGTGTTCCAGGTTTGATTAATTTATTGGGGATGGAGTCACCTGGTCTAACATCATGCTTATCAGTTGCTGCTTTTGTGGCTCAATTAAAGCCCTAAAAGTGGTCTCAAGCCTCACAAAATGGGTTCAATTTGAGTCAAAAAAACCACAATGAATTTCACATTGAGAAATATTTATAAAAATTAAAAAACAGATGTTTTGTCATTAAATAGAAAAAATAAGCCCTATGAGCTCTGCAAATCAATCCAATATTCCAGTCATTGCCATCGATGGACCAACTGCTTCCGGTAAGGGAACTGTGGCTCAATTGGTCGCTCAACGTTTGGGATACCACTATTTAGACAGTGGTGCTTTGTATCGTTTGGTGGGTTTGGCCAGTTTTCAACGGGGTATTTCCACCGCCGTTGAAGCCGATTTAATTCCGATTGCGCAGAATTTAAACGTTAATTTTCAAGGAGATAGAATTTTCCTTGAAGGTCAGGATGTGTCTGATCAGATACGTCAGGAAGTCATGGGGCAACGTGCTTCAGAAGTCGCAGTGCATCCTGGGGTGCGTCAAGCCTTGGTTGCTAGACAACAGGCGTTTAGACAAAGTCCAGGTTTGGTCGCCGATGGTCGTGATATGGCCAGTGTGATTTTTACAGATGCCCAAACCAAGGTGTTTTTGACTGCAACTGCCGAGGCGAGGGCTGAAAGACGCTATAAACAATTGATAGCTAAGGGCTTTTCTGCTAATATAGACGTCCTTTTGCAGGATTTACGTGAACGGGATGCGCGCGATGCCAATCGCAGCAATTCGCCACTGAAAGCTGTAGAAGGGGCTCATCACCTCGACACAACGTCAATGACCATCGAAGAGGCGGTGAATCAAGTTCTGAAGTGGCATCAAGCCGACTAATTTGGCGCGAAGTTACTGAAGAAATTTAAGGAGCCAGCCCTTGCCACGCGAGTGCTGGTATGTGCAATCTAACCCGTCGAGTCTTTTGACGGCTTTATAGTGAAAACTCATGTCTGAATCTTTTGCAGCTCTATTTGAAGAATCCCTAGCCCGCTCTAATATGAAGGCTGGTCAAGTTAT
>JALRCP010000102.1 GCA_023257325.1 Polynucleobacter sp.
TCTTCACTCAATCCTTTGGCCCTGGCAGTGATTACATATTGTTTGCGAATCTCTTCTAAAAATGAATTTTTAGTGAGCATGGTAATCACGGCAAAGTTCCCCAAGACTGAGGCAGTAATTGGCAAGACCAAATGCCATAGATAGTCCATCACTTTACCGATCATGCTGAGCTCAGCCCAGTTGTCTGATGTCAGCCCCCTCAGAGGAAATAACTGTAAAAAGCTACCACCCCCAAATAGCACCAACAACAACACTCCCAGAACAAATCCTGGAATGGCGTAACCAATCAAAATCACCACACTGGTGGCTGTATCGAATCGAGTGCCCGCTCGCACTGCTTTTTTAATACCCAACGGAATTGAAATCAAATAGGTGATTAAGAAAGTCCAAAGTCCTAAGCTAATCGATACAGGCATTTTTGATAAAACCAACTCCCCCACACTTTTGTGTTGGTAATAACTCTGCCCCAAATCAAACATGGCAAAGCGTTTGAGCATCTGAAAATAGCGTTCATGTACCGGCTGATCAAAACCATACAAGGCTTTAATTTCTTTAAGTCGCTCCTCATCAATGCCTTGACGACCTCGATAAGTACTACCACCTCCCGAAGATTCAACCGCACCCACACTGGCTTCCCCTCTTCCCTTGAGTTCTAACATCATTTGCTCAACCGGGCCTCCAGGCACAAACTGAATCACCGCAAATGTCAAGGTAATGACGCCCAATAGCGTGGGGACCATCCATAAGATGCGTCGCAAAATGTAGCGCCATAAGGCTGCGTTCATCGTGCACCTCCATGACTAACGGGCTCTCGCCACCAAGTAGAGAGAATCCAAGGTTCAGCCGCAAAATAGGTGGGCGGCATCGGAAAGCGTAAATCTGATTTGTACGCCACGCGATGCGTTGGACTGTACCAGTGAGGCACGATGAAATAACTGTGAGTCAAGACGCGATCCAATGCACGAGTCGCGGTAATCAAGTCTTTGCGCGTTTGTGCTTTGACAATGTGCGAGATCAGGGCATCGACGACGGGGGACTTGACGCCCAGAATGTTGTCAGAACCCTTGGTGTTAGCAGACTGACTACCGTAACGATCCCAAAGTTCATTGCCTGGGCTTTGAGAGTCTGGGAACTTCATACTGGTCATATGAAAATCAAACTCCTCCAAGCGTTTTTGATAAAGCGCGTAGTCCGTTGTGCGAATATCGACTTTTATACCCAACTTTTCTAAGTTACGTACATACGCTGCCACCAATCGCGACATGGCCCCGCCATCGTCCATGAACTCAAAGCGGAAGGCTTGGCCTTGCGTATTACGTAATGCCCCATCACGATAAACCCATCCGGCTTGCGCCAATAACTCTCGCGCTTTTCTTAAATTTTGTCGCAAGCTGGAGGGTTCTTCTGTGGTCACTGGCAACAACATCGGACCCAAAGCATTTTTAGGAAAGTCATTGGGGTAAGCTTTTTGCAAAGGCTCCAAAATTTTTCTTTCTGCAGCGCTTGGCAAACTACCTGCTTCAAAGGAGGCTCCTAGTTCACTGTTTGCAAAATAACTATCGATGCGATGATATTGACCATAAAATAGTTGGCGATTCATCCATTCAAAATCCAATGCCAAGGTCAAGGCTTGACGAACTCGCTGATCTTTAAAGAGCGGATGACGGGTGTTCATCACAAAGCCTTGCATGCCAGCACCATTGCGATGTTGAAAATGTTGCTTCTTCAAACTGCCGTCCCTGAATTTAGGACCCACATAACTTTTGGCCCAATTTTTGGCGCGGTATTCCACCAAAGTATCAAACTCCCCTGCTTTGAGAGCTTCTAAACGCGCAGTGTCATCTTTGTACAAACGATATGAAACTCTTTCAAAGTTAAAGAAACCGACTCGCACATTTAAACCTGCACCCCAGTAGTCGGGGTTCTTTTTAAATACGATGCTCTTACCCAAGTCATAGCGCTCAATCAAATAAGGTCCACTACCAATCGGTTTTTCAGTGGTCAGCTGATTAAATGCTTTACTCACCCCCTGCTCGTCTTTGCCCCACCTCTCAGAAAATACGGGCATGGAACCCACCAACAAGGGCAATTCAGTATTGCGGCGATGAAAATCAAATCGTATCGTGCGCTCAGACACAATCACAGCCTGCTTCACATCGGCATAAACTGTTCTAAATTGTGGACTGGCCAATTTACTCATCAAGGTATCAAATGAATATTTGACATCTTTGGCTAAGACTGGACTGCCGTCATTGAATTTGGCATGGGCACGCAAACGAAAAGTCACACTCAGCTGATCTTTGGCCAAGCTCACATCTTCGGCCAATAAACCGTAGGCAGAGGCCACTTCATCTGAGCTACCTATCAATAAGCTTTCAAACATCAATTGAGCCACACCTGGAGCAGCCACCCCTTTGAGCGTAAAAGGATTGAATTTGTCAAAACTGGTGCGACGATCCGGATTCGGCAAATGCAAAGTACCCCCTTGAGGGGCATTGGGATTGACGTATGAAAAGTGCTTAAATCCAGGCGGATATTGCAAATCCCCATACTGCGCAAACCCGTGAGCTGCCCAAGAAACACTTGAGACACTCCACCCTGCCATGACTAAGAGGCTTAAAATGCAGGGTAAAAGTAAGGGTCTAATCATGCGCATGTGTGACAATTGTAATTAGACATTCACAAATTCAGCAAAAAGAAAAAAGGAAGCAAAAATGGGTTTCTTAGCCGGTAAAAAAATCGTCCTAACAGGTCTATTATCTAACCGTTCCATCGCTTATGGCATTGCCAAAGCCTGCCATCGCGAGGGTGCCGAATTGGCCTTCACTTATGTGGGTGAGCGATTCAAAGACCGAATCACTGAATTTGCCGCTGAATTCAATAGCCAACTGATTTTTGACTGCGATGTGGGCAGCGATGAGCAAATTGACAAGCTTTTTGCCGATTTATCTGCCACATGGCCTAAATTTGACGGTTTGATCCACTCCATTGGCTTTGCCCCGCGCGAGGCCATCGCCGGTGACTTTCTAGAGGGGCTTTCTAGAGAATCATTCAAGATTGCGCATGACATCTCTGCTTATAGCTTCCCAGCAATGGCCAAAGCGGCTTTGCCGATGTTGAACGACAAGTCTGCTTTATTGACTTTGACTTACCTTGGCTCGCAAATGGTGGTACCTAATTACAACACCATGGGCTTAGCCAAAGCGTCCCTTGAAGCCAGCGTTCGTTATTTGGCCAATTCAGTGGGACCTAAGGGAGTTCGCTGCAATGGTATTTCAGCCGGTCCAATCAAAACTTTGGCAGCTTCTGGCATCAAAGGTTTTGGCAAGATTTTGGATTTTGTAGAGGCCAATGCACCGCTACGTCGCAATGTCACCATTGAAGATGTGGGCAATGCAGCGGCTTTCTTGATGTCAGACTTAGCTAGTGGCATCACAGGAGAAATCACCTACGTCGATGGTGGCTTTAGCCACGTGGTGGGTGGTATGGCTGAAGCTGAGTAAGCCATCTCTTTTTTAGGGCGAGGTATATAATCGCCCTCTTATCCGGAGAGGTGGATGAGTGGTTTAAGTCACACGCCTGGAAAGCGTGCGTAGGTTAATCGCCTACCGCGGGTTCGAATCCCGCCTTCTCCGCCAAGTATAAAAAAGCCCTAAAGAAATTTAGGGCTTTTG
>JALRCP010000112.1 GCA_023257325.1 Polynucleobacter sp.
GCTATGCCGTCTTGGCTGCCGAGCAGTTCTTTGAGCTAACTGGTCATGGTTTGGATGAGTGGCAAGATTTGGCGCAAACTTGGCATCACTTGCCAGCAGATGCTTACTTAAAAGATGGCGGTCGTTATCGTCAAAGACGACATGCTAGTTTTGTCATTCAAAATGATTCGATTGAATTAGCCCCACATCGTGCGCATTGGCAACCTGTTTCTTACAACGCATTGCATGGTGGCATTGATCGTTGGTTTGAACCTTGCGAATCTCGCTTTGTAGAAGCACCTGCTTTGAAAGATTGTTTAGCGCAATTGGGCAAAGTTCTCAATCAAAGTTCACCCAGATCAGAACAATCAAAGCCTTGGTTTGTTGAGGTTCATCAGTTCAGAATCGATACAACTGATGGGATTGGTCGTCCAACCCCAGAAGGGGCGCACCGTGACGGTGTCGATTATGTTGCTGTGCTAATGTTAGATCGTCATGGCATCAAAGGTGGAGAGACAAGAGTGTTTGAGGCCGATGGCCCACAAGGACAGCGCTTTACTCTGCAAGAATCGTTCAGCCTTTTGTTGCTTGATGATGCTCGTGTGATTCATGAAACCACGCCCATTCAGCCCATCGATTCAGAGACGCATTCAAAAGCATGGCGAGATACTCTGGTCATCACCTATCGTCGCAATGGCTTTCAGGATAGTCCAGGCAATACACCATTGACCGCATTCAGCTCTTCATGATGCAGTAAAACCACTTCATGGCTTTACGCCAGGAGCTTCCAGTAATTTGTGAGACACATATTGACCTGCTGCATTGACTTTCACGAGCACTATGGCGCCTGAGCTTAAATACTGACCGGTGAACGCCTGAATATT
Source organism: Polynucleobacter sp. (assembly GCA_023257325.1). GTDB lineage: Bacteria > Pseudomonadota > Gammaproteobacteria > Burkholderiales > Burkholderiaceae > Polynucleobacter. The sequence continues at coordinate 864 of JALRCP010000112.1, forward strand.
TACTTGATGCGTGACCATGATGATTGGTAGGCGAGGTTTTATTTGAATCAATTCGGCTATTTTTATTTGAGTCATGCGTGTGTGCTCGTGGCGATCTCCACGATTCTCAAAAAAAGAACCTAAGCCTGCCTCAACTTGTACCGGACCTTTGTTTAAGAGTTGTGCCGTTTCTTTGCATCGGCACCAGGGGCTACTCAAGACCTGAGCCTTTTGGACGCCTTGCGCGCTTAACCATTGCCCAATTTCACGGGCCTGTTGTTTGCCTGCGGTACCCAGATTCCTTTGAGTACTGCAATCATTTAATTGATAACCCACTGGGTCGCTGTAGCCGGGTGCATCTGCATGTCGCATCATCAATACGTAGGGCCCATCACTCAAATCTTCTTGAATGCGGGCTTCTACAAAACTAGGCAAGGTTATCAAGTACAAGCCGAAAAAGAGATGCAACAAAACATTTTTTGAAACACCGGCCCATGACTTGAGCTTCATCTCTTTACCTCTTCAATTCTTTGGATTGTTTTTCCAGACGCCTTTTGTTCTCATTGGCAGCCGTGGGATCAGGTTTGATTATGCTGGTGTGATGAATTTTGTCTGGGCTCATGGATAAAGAAAGATACTCTTGTTTAGACCATGCATTGGCGTAATTCGAATAATTCTTGTGATTGACCCAACCTGATTGACCCGTTTGATAAATAAATTGCGAATGATTCAAATTTGATAGGTCATAAATCACCCGCAAGCTAGCACCTTTGGTCACAATGAATGGATTTTCAGGGTGACCCAAATTCATAAAGCCCACATTGACTGTAAAAGCATCCCCCGGGGTCGGCCGCACCACTTCAAACTTTTTCTTGAGTAAAGACACTTTGCTAAAAGGGCGATGCTCTGATACGGCGGTGTGTAATTCTCCCCACTTCCAAGAGCTAGGAGAGCCACTCAAGCGCTTGGATAAATCATTGAGTGCCAGAGTGAGTGCCTCATTGATGATGATTTCGCAAGTCTCTATTTCGGCGGTGCTGACTTTGTCACACCAAAATCCAGCAGCAGCCATCGCTTCTGCTTTACCGGATTGATGCATTTGCATGATGTGATGCAAGCCCGCACGAAAATCTCGCTTGCCATATTCAATGGCAAAACTAGATCCCAATTTATCGGCGAACAGCAAACGTGTCAGATGATGAGCCCAAGCGTTGAAGATCACAGCGCCTGAACTATCCAAAGACATCTTGCCATCAAAGCTGGCCAAAATACTTTTCGCTTCCTGAGCGTATTTGTGATTTGAATCTGCGCTTTGTACCAAAGGCAATAGATCCAAAGCAGCCAGTGACAAACTATCTGTTTGTATGGCCTTCATGCTGGACATGTCGTGCTGATCTTGGGCGCCCAACAGGTTTTCAATGCGCTGATGGCGATAAGGCAAATGCCAATCGCTGGTCAGTGGATGGGGGTCGTTGGCAGCATGGACACGATGATTGGCGGTTGCCACCCAAGTTTTGGGATTGATTTCCTTGGGAAGCGCCTCTTGACTGAAGTATGGCCCCCAATCGGATTGTTTGTCCCAGCCCAAAGCAGGGGCAACGCCAAACAGACCTTGTCCTTTGGTGCGTTTGGGTGCGATGCCGGCCGCACGATAAGCAATTTGACCATCTTTATCGGCCATCACCACGTTTTGCATCGGCGCGTAATAATTTTTCAGAGCATTTTTAAACTCCTCTAAATTTTGCGCTTGGTTCATCTGAAAACCCGCTACCAAGGTCTGATTGGCAGCATCCAATGCAGTCCATCTCATGGAGATGGCAAATCGTTGGGTATCAATTAAAGACTGCGCGCGCAGATAAGCATCTGAAATGACTGGACCGTGTCTGGTTTCACGCGTTAAAAAGCGTAAAGGTTCATGACCTTTGATGGCAATAGTTTCTTCGCGCAAAATGAAGTTTTCATAGCCCTGAGGTGTTTTATAGCGACCTGCGGAGTCAGGGTCAATCGCTTCAATGAATAGATCTTGAACGTCCGGGTCGGTGTTGGTAAACCCCCAGGCCACTTGAGTATTGTGGCCAATTACGACCCCTGGAATACCCGGCAAAGTTGCGCCGATGACATTGAGCTTAGGAGCTTGGATGTGTGCTATGTACCAAGCAGCAGGCGAAGTTAAACCCAGATGAGGATCGTTGGCCAATAGCGGTGAACCGCTGACCGACTTATTTCCTGAAACCACCCAATTGTTGGAACCCACCCCCTCAATCCCGCCTGGCAAATAAGACATCAATCCATCCGATAGGGTATGACTGAACTGATCAGAAACACCTCTGCTAGCTTCCTTTTTGTTGCCTTTTTCCTTAAATAGACCCATCTCTTGGTACATCTTGGCAAAATTCACAGAGGTCGGTGGATTTTCGCCAGGATAGGGAGGTAGGACTTGCCAAATTTTCTCGGTACTCAGAGTTTTAGAGAGTTCTAGGCGTAAGAACTCTTTGTGCCAGTTACCGCCTAAATCTAAGGCCATCATCAAAGACCATGCCACGGAATCGGCTGGACTCCAATGACCTGGTTTGACCCCCAAAATTAAAAACTCAGGGGGTAGAGCCCAGCCCAAACGAGTCAAACCCTCGTTCACGCCGTCCACATAAGCTTGTAAGTGGCGTTTGTATTCAATCGGGTAGTTTTCATACTGTTTTTCTGCAGCGCGGCGAATGCCCAAGGTTCGGATGAACTGATCTACTTCCACCGTTTCTTTACCCAGAATTTCAGATAACTTGCCTGCGGCCAAGCGACGATTGAATTCCATTTGCCAGGGGCGCTCTGTGGCATGAAGTAATCCCAAAGCATGCCAAGCGTCTTCTTGATTAGATGCCTCAATATGTGGAATCGCTTGTTCATCGAATTTGATCGTGACGGGGGCCACAATATTGGCGGACACGAGCTCTGCTTCTAGCTCATTTTTAGTGGAAAAAAAGTATGTCACCAAGCCAATCAGAACTGAAATCAGCGACAGGACCAAAACCAACCCCAGTAGGCGCCCAATCAAACGAGGTTTGGGTCGTTGATGCGATGGTCCGAGATACATATTAGGTAAAACCCCTAGCAAAAATTACGTTTATATAGGTGCGTATTTTTTCACAGAGTGCTAAATTAATCTCAACTTGTGAAATTTATTTCTCAGGTGGATCGATCTGTCAATAAAAGAGGAGACTTAAATGTCAGAAAAGAAAGTTCAATCACGTCGTAAATTTATTGCCACGTCAACAGCTGCTGCTGCAGGCGCTGGTGCACTTGGCTTCCCGATGATTGCTAAAGCGCAAACAGTTAACTTGCGTTTCCAATCAACATGGCCAACAAAAGATATTTTCCATGAGTACGCACAGGATTTCTGTGACAAGATCAACAAAATGTCTTCAGGTCGTCTGAAGATTGAATTATTGCCAGCCGGATCAGTTGTACCAGCGTTCAACTTACTTGATGCTGTGAGTAAAGGTACTTTGGACGGTGGTCATGGTGTGGTTGCTTACTGGTATGGTAAGAGCCCAGCTTTAGCGCTATGGGGATCAGGCCCAGCGTTCGGTATGGACCCTAACATGGTGCTTGCATGGCACGAATACGGTGGTGGTAAAGCCATGTTGGAGAGCATCTACAAATCATTGAACATGGATGTGGTGTCATACCTTTATGGCCCAATGCCAACACAGCCTTTGGGCTGGTTCAAGAAGCCAGTGGCTAAGGTAGAAGACATGAAGGGTCTTAAGTACCGTACAGTGGGTCTCTCAATTGATATTTTCAAAGATATGGGCGTTTCAGTGAATGCTTTGCCAGGTGCTGAGATTGTTCCTGCGATGGACCGCGGTCTATTGGATGCTGCTGAGTTCAATAATGCTTCTTCTGACCGTCTATTGGGCTTCCCAGACGTATCTAAAGTATGTATGTTGCAATCATTCCATCAGTGTTCAGAGCAGTTCGAAATTCTTTTCAACAAGAAGAAATTCGACTCTATGCCAGGTGAATTGCGTGCCATGATCACTGCAGC
>JALRCP010000034.1 GCA_023257325.1 Polynucleobacter sp.
TTGGGAGTTGGTGGCTTTGCAGCAGCCAGAGCGCTATCCACCAGAAATGATGACCCTGCCACCGCTTCACGTCCGTGGGATAAAGACCGTGATGGTTTCGTTTTGGGCGAAGGTGCTGGTGTCATGATTTTGGAAGAATACGAACACGCCAAAGCGCGTGGTGCCAAGATTTATGCTGAATTGGCTGGTTTTGGTATGAGCGGTGATGCCTATCACATGACGGCCCCCAATATGGATGGTCCTCGTCGTTGTATGGTCAACGCTTTGAAAGATGCAGGAGTGAATCCTGATCAAGTGAATTATGTCAACGCTCACGGTACTTCAACACCTTTGGGCGACAAAAATGAAACCGACGCCTTGAAAGCGGCTTTGGGTGATGCGGCTAAGAAGGTTGTGGTCAACTCAACCAAATCAATGACAGGACACCTATTAGGGGGTGCTGGCGGTTTGGAATCTGTGTTCACCGTTTTGGCGTTGCATCATCAAAAATCACCGCCGACCATCAATATCTTTAATCAAGATCCTGAGTGTGATTTGGACTACTGTGCCAATACCGCTCGAGACATGAAGATTGATGTGGCTGTTAAGAACAATTTCGGATTTGGTGGCACCAACGGAACCATCGTGTTCCGTCGCATTTAAGCTGTCATGAACCGATGCCTCAAAAGCCTTCCGATGGAAGGCTTTTTGATTTAAAACTTTGATGAATAACCACAATCGGACTGTCATTAAACAAGTTTCTGCAAATACTGACCGAATGCTCTAAAGTATTACAACCATGAAAAAAATTATTTCTGCACCCAGCACCCAGCTTTTAACAGGCTTTTTGACTAGCTTATTGTTGGCAGGCTCTTTGCACGCTCAAAACGGCAAAGCCAACCCGGCACTGAATGGCAACGCCAATATCACAGCCACTCAAAGCGCTACAGCCTCAAATTCACCAGCAGCGCGCGTTTACCCGGACTTTGTGGATTTGGTCGAAAAAGCCAATCCAGCCGTGGTCAATATCCGAACCACAGAAAAAGTGACTGTGCGCAACTCTGCAGGTATTCCAGGAATGCCTGGGTTGGATGAGGAGCAAGCGGAATTTTTCCGTCGTTTCTTTGGTATTCCATTACCAAGCCCAGGCCCAAGACAGCAGGGGCCCAATAATCGTAAGCCGCAGCAAGAAGAACAAAATCGAGGGGTTGGTTCAGGTTTCATTATTGAGAGCAATGGCTTTATTTTGACCAATGCTCACGTGGTTGAAGGCGCGACGACTATTTATGTGACCTTGACTGATAAACGCGAGTTCAAAGCCAAACTGATTGGTGCTGATAAACGCACCGATGTGGCCTTGGTCAAAATTGAAGCAACGGGTTTACCTCGCTTGACCATCGGTGATTCATCCAAGGTGCGAGTAGGTGAGTGGGTTTTGGCGATTGGCTCACCATTTGGTTTGGAAAACACCGTGACTGCCGGTATTGTTTCGGCCAAGAGTCGTGATACGGGTGACTACTTACCATTCATTCAAACGGACGTTGCTGTTAACCCAGGTAACTCAGGGGGTCCACTCTTGAATACACGTGGTGAAGTGGTCGGCATCAATTCACAAATCTTTTCGCGTTCAGGTGGTTACATGGGCATCTCCTTCGCCATTCCAATGGATGAAGCCATGCGCGTATCCAATCAACTTAGGGCCAGCGGTAAAGTCAGTCGTGGTCGTATTGGTGTAGCGATTGCTGAAGTCAGCAAAGAAGTTGCTGAGAGTTTAGGTTTACCCAAAGCACGCGGTGCTTTGATTCGAAGCGTTGAGGTCGGCGCACCTGCCGATAAGGCAGGTTTGGAACCTGGTGACGTGATTCTTAGTTTTAACGAGCGACCCATTGAAAAGTCCTCTGATTTGCCGCGTGTAGTGGGGGATACTCGTCCAGGCACCAAAGCGCCTATCGTGGTTTGGCGTAAAGGAGCTCAAAAAGAATTCAGCATCACAGTCGCTGATTTAGAGCCTGCTGAAAAAGTCGCCACCAAGAAAGCTGAACCTGAAGGCGAAGTTTCAACCAAAAATGCTTTTGGCGTGGCAGTGACCGATGTGACAGATGCCAAGAAAAAAGAATTGTCGATTAAAGCAGGTGTTGAGATTTCAGCGCTGGCCGAAGAGGGTCCATTGGCCAAAGCCGGTGCTCGAATCGGAGACGTGATTGTGCGAGTCGGTGATGTGGACATCATTGCTTCTAAACAATTTGAAATTGCGATGAAGGCCACCACCAAAAACAATCGGGCGGTAGCTGTTTTCATTCGCAGAGGTGAGAGTACATTGGTGATTCCAGTCAGACCTACCAAGTAGGCGCAAAAGGGGTTAAAACTGATCCCATCCATCAGATAACCCTTTAGTTTTAATCACCTTTATCAGAAATCGGGGGGTCACCCCCGTTCCGACTACAATAGAGCAAAGAGGCGTCTTATTGCAGTGCAATATGGTGTTGCATTGCGGCAAGCCGTTTTAAGGGAATCCATGGACCACATTCGTAACTTTTCAATTATTGCCCACATTGACCACGGTAAATCGACCCTGGCAGACCGAATTATTCAGCTATGCGGCGGTCTTTCTGATCGCGAAATGGAAGCCCAAGTCCTTGATTCTATGGACATTGAGAAAGAGCGTGGCATCACCATTAAGGCTCAAACGGCTGCTTTGAACTACAAAGCCCGTGATGGCAAGATTTACAACCTCAACCTGATTGATACTCCCGGACACGTCGACTTTTCCTATGAGGTTAGCCGTTCCTTGTCTGCTTGCGAGGGCGCACTCTTGGTGGTGGATGCCAGTCAAGGCGTAGAAGCTCAAACTGTGGCGAACTGCTACACAGCGATTGAATTGGGTGTGGAAGTAGTCCCTGTGCTCAACAAAATTGACTTGCCTCAAGCCGACCCTGATCGAGCCAAACAAGAAATTGAAGATGTGATTGGTATTGATGCCACCGATGCAGTTTCTTGCTCTGCTAAAACAGGTTTGGGTGTGCAAGACGTTTTAGAAGATTTGATCCAAAAAGTGCCCCCTCCCAAGGGAGATTCCAGTGCGCCATTGCAGGCTTTGATTGTCGATTCCTGGTTTGATAATTATGTGGGTGTGGTGATGTTGGTGCGCGTCATTAATGGCACACTCAAACCCAAAGACAAAGTTTTATTGATGGCTTCGGGCTCGCAACATTTGGTCGAGCACGTGGGAGTTTTTACGCCCAAGTCAGTGGATCGAACCGAACTGTCTGCGGGCCAAGTCGGTTTCATCATTGCAGGAATTAAAGAACTCAAAGCAGCCAAAGTAGGTGACACGGTCACGCATGCGCCGGGTCAGCAAAATAAAACCCCAGCGGCTGCACCACTGCCAGGTTTTAAAGAAGTGCAACCGCAGGTCTTCGCTGGCTTGTACCCAGTGGAATCAAATCAATACGATGCTTTGCGCGAGTCTTTAGAAAAACTCAAACTCAATGATGCAGCCTTGATGTATGAGCCTGAGGTTTCTCAAGCTCTAGGCTTTGGTTTCCGTTGTGGATTCTTAGGCTTATTGCACATGGAAATTGTGCAAGAGCGTTTAGAGCGTGAGTTCAACATGGAGTTGATCACGACTGCCCCAACCGTGGTTTATGAGGTAGAGCTCAAAGACGGTTCAAAGATTGTGGTGGATAACCCATCCAAGATGCCCGACCCTAGTCGCATTGAAATGATCATGGAACCAATTGTGGTGGTGAACTTGTTCATGCCACAAGAGTACGTGGGTTCCGTGATTACCTTGTGTACTGGTAAACGTGGTATTCAGATGGACATGCAATACGTTGGGCGCCAGGTCAAACTCACTTATGAGATGCCCATGGCAGAAATCGTGCTCGACTTCTTTGATCGCCTCAAGTCTATTTCTCGCGGTTATGCCTCCATGGACTATGAGTTCAAGGAGTACCGCGCATCTGATGTTGTCAAAGTGGACATCTTGATCAACAGTGAAAAAGTAGATGCCCTGTCCATCATTGTGCACAGAAGTAATAGTCAATATCGAGGTCGTGAGGTGGTCGCCAAAATGCGCGAAATCATTCCACGCCAAATGTTTGATGTGGCGATTCAAGCAGCAATTGGCAGTGGCATCATTGCCCGCGAAAACGTCAAGGCTTTGCGTAAAAACGTCTTGGCAAAATGTTATGGTGGCGATATCACGCGTAAGAAGAAGTTGCTTGAGAAGCAAAAAGAAGGTAAGCGTCGCATGAAGCAAGTTGGCAGTGTTGAGATTCCACAAGAAGCCTTCTTGGCGATCTTACAAGTAGAGGACAAATAATGAACTTTGCTTTGATTCTGTTTGTTCTGTCGGTGGTCACTGGAATTGCTTGGGTGGCTGATAAATTGGTCTTTGCCCCGCAACGCAAAGCAGCAGGTATTGATCGCATGCCTTTGTGGTTGGAGTACACCGCCAGCTTTTTCCCAGTCATTTTTGCTGTGTTCTTTTTACGTTCATTCTTATTTGAGCCTTTTAAGATTCCTTCGGGATCCATGATTCCAACACTCATGATTGGCGACTTTATTTTGGTCAATAAATTCACCTATGGCATTCGCTTGCCGGTGATCAATCAAAAAGTCATTGATATGAATGCGCCTGAACGAGGCGATGTGGCTGTTTTCCGTTTCCCAAAGGATGAGTCAGTTGATTACATCAAGCGCGTGATTGGCGTACCTGGAGATGTGATCTCTTATCAAGGTAAGCGTTTGACCATCAATGGCCAAGCATTTGCCTATGAAGAAAAACCAGACTACCTAGACCCTGAGAACATGGTTTATGCCAAGTACTACACCGAGTCATTCCCCAAAGAGTTCGGTGGCAAGTCCTATCAAATACTGAATCACTCTCAGCGACCTGCAGGGGTCTACACGCAAGATCGTTTTCCTTACGCTGACAACTGTACCTACAGCATCACAGGTGTGACCTGTACTGTACCTGCTGGACACTATTTTGTGATGGGGGATAACCGAGATAACTCATTGGACTCTCGTTTTTGGGGATTTGTACCAGAAAAGAATTTGGTGGGTAAAGCTTTCTTTGTTTGGATGAACCTGGGCGATATCAAACGCATTGGACGTTTTGAGTGAGCAAAGGAGCAAAGACCGACATGACACCTCGTGCACCTGTTGACGTAAAGCTCCTGCAAGAAAGACTGGGTTACACCTTTCAAAAACCTGATTTATTGATGCAGGCTTTAACTCATCGCAGTCATAGTAAAAAAAATAATGAGCGCTTGGAATTTTTAGGCGATTCAGTCTTGAACTGCACCGTCGCAGAAATCCTCTATGAGCGTTACAGCGACTTGGATGAGGGTGATTTATCTCGTGTGCGTGCTAATTTGGTCAAGCAACAGGCTCTTTACGAGATTGCACAAGCCTTGCAACTTTCGGATTGCTTGCGTTTGGGTGAAGGAGAGCTCAAAAGCGGAGGCTTCAAGCGCCCATCTATTTTGGCCGATACCTTTGAAGCGATTGTCGGTGCCATTTTCTTAGACTCTGGATTTGAAGCCTCTAAGCAGGTTCTCAGAAAATGGTATTCACAAATTTTGGAGCATGT
>JALRCP010000152.1 GCA_023257325.1 Polynucleobacter sp.
TTCACACCATACCAAGTCAGCGTACTCAGCGTAAGCAATAGCACGTGAAATCGCTTGATCAAGACCCTTCTTAGTCTTGTAGAAACCTTCTGCAGTACGCTCACCTGTCAAGAATGGCTTGTCGTTTTCATCGTAGTCTGATGTCAACAAGTCAGCAGCTTCTGCGTCTGTACGAGCAATAACCAATGTAGGAACGCCACAAACGTCAGCAGCCATACGAGCAGCGATCAATTTTTGGCAAGCTTCTTGTGTTGGAACCAACACTTTACCGCCCATGTGACCACACTTCTTAACAGAAGCTAATTGGTCTTCCCAGTGAACGCCAGCAGCACCAGCTTTGATCATAGACTTCATCAATTCGAATGCGTTCAATACACCACCGAAACCTGCTTCAGCGTCAGCAACGATAGGAGCGAAACAATCGATATAACCTTTGTCACCCTTTTCGATACCTTTAGAGTGTTGAATCTCGTCAGCACGACGGAATGTATTGTTGATACGCTCAACAACCTTAGGTACTGAGTCAACTGGGTACAAAGATTGGTCAGGATACATAGAAGCGTATGTGTTGTTATCAGCAGCAACTTGCCAACCTGACAAATAGATAGCCTTAACACCAGCTTTAACTTGTTGCATCGCTTGACCACCAGTCAAAGCGCCTAAACAGTTAACGTATGGCTCGTTATTAACCAAGTTCCATAGTTTTTCTGCACCACGACGAGCCAATGTGTGCTCAATCTGGAAAGAGCCACGTAGACGAACTACGTCAGCCGCTGTGTAACCACGCTTGATTCCTTTCCAACGTGGATTGGTGTCCCAATCTTTTTGCAATGCATCGATTTCTTGTTGACGTGTTGACATGTTTCTCTCCCTGTTGATAACAAAAAATGGTGTTCATAAGACTTTGATTCAATCGATCTTTATGTCTTATGTCTTATATAAGAGTTTATGGATAAGCGGGGAAGATTGCAAGACTTAGTTTGCCTTAGACAGAAATCAAATAAGCCAATTAAAACAATGGCTTATACATAGAATTTCGTATAGTGGAATGCTAATTCATCAGTTGCAACGCATTGCAACAATTGCAAAAATGACTTAAATGAGTGGTCGATCAGCAACTAAGATGCCATCTTCGTCGGCATAAATCATGTCACCTGGTTTAACAGTGGTACCAGCAAAATCAATAATTAAATCCCTCTCCCCCACATTGCGTTTGACACTTTTTTGGGGATGAGCCGCCAATGCACGTATACCAATCTTTGATTCGGCCAGCTCTCGGGTGTCACGCACACAACCGTTGACCAAAATCCCTGCCCAACCATTTTTTTCAGCCAGAACACCTAAGTTGCCACCGACTAAGGCACATCTCAAAGAGCCACCGCCATCAATCACTAACACGCGACCTTGCCCCGGCTCATCAAGTAAAGTTCTGACCCAAGTGTTGTCTTCAAAGACTTTCAATGTGACTGCAGGCCCTTGAAATTTCACCACACCACCATAGAAGTGAAAGATGGGTGCACAGACCCTTAAGATACCTTGACTAATTAAATTTTCATTGGCATCACAAATATCAGTTGTTGCAAAAGTCATGAACCCTCTCCCATCGTTTAAGCATTTTTTAATTGAACAGAGCGATTATTTTCACCCACACGATAGGCAGTGAGCAAGGCACACATTAAAAAAGCTGCAATCATAATAAAAACGCCAGGAACCAAACGCCAGTCCATGAGCAAACCAAATAGCAAAGGACCCAGTGCTAAACCTGAATCCAAACCTGAGTAAACCGTGCCAAAAACACGCCCCGAAGATTCTTTAGGAGTTGCCGAACGAATCATCAGATCTCTCGATGGTCCAGCAATGCCCACACAAAATCCCATGATGGTAAATAAGGTCATCATGGCTGACCCTGAAACCAAGGTCATGGCAATCAAAACAGAAATTGAACTGCCCAAAATAAAACCCGTGGCAATCACACGCTCAGGAAAACGTGCTCGAGTCGCAATAAAGCCTCCGATGAACATGCCACCAGCACTAGCAAACATATAGGAAGAATATGCTGTTGTGGTCAGCGCAATCGGAAGGTCATACAGTATTTGCATGGCTGTGGGCGCAAAACTTTGTACCCCGCTTAAAGCTAAGGCGCTGAGAAAGAAAAATCCCCAACACATCCATACCATGGGTAATTTTAGAAAATCAAAAGACAAGGCAGATTGATTTTTTCTAGCGGTCTCTTCATCATCTCTTTCCGCTTGCGTTCCCATCAAGACGTGACGCCTCCAATACAACATACTCAGCATCATCAATGCAATCAAAGAGGCCACCAATAACGCATGCCGCCACCCTGAAAAAGTAGTGACAGCTACCAATACCGCTGGCGAAATAGCCCAACCCAAAGCTCCCGAGACACCATGCATGGAATAAGCATGCGCCACACGTTCCGGTGACACTCGCCGATTAATCAAGGTGTAATCCGCTGGATGAAATACGCCGTTACCCAAACCAGCCAAGCAAGCTCCGATTAATAAGCTCCAATAACCATTTGAAAATGCCAACACAACGGCGGAGATAGCTAACATCGCCACGCCAAAAAATAATACCTTCAGAGGTCCTGAATGATCCACCCAAAACCCTGCTGCAGCTTGCATGATGGTTGAAACAATGAA
>JALRCP010000001.1 GCA_023257325.1 Polynucleobacter sp.
CAAAACTTTCTTGCGCAGAAGAGACAGCGCCAGTACCGTTGGTGCCATTCATATAACAAAGAAACATCCTGTTTCACCACCTTTAACACAGGTTAAAGTCGAAGAAGGAAGGGACGCTCAAGGAACAGAAGAAGCACCCATCAAGTGAACCGCAAAAATAGCCATGTCCATACCAGGACCCATTTGCACGGAAAGAGGTGCATACAAAGTCCAGCCGGCAGCGGTAGCACCACCAGGAACAAAGAATGATGACAACAAGAGCAATGCGGCAACTGGCATGATCCAGAAACTAAAGTTGTTCATACGAGCAAATGCCATATCTGAGGCACCCACTTGCAGAGGAATCATGTAGTTAGCAAAGCCCACGAATGCTGGCATGATCGCACCAAACACCATCACCAAGCCGTGAAGCGTTGTTAATTGGTTAAATAATTCTGGACGAATAAATTGCAAGCCTGGTTGGAAAAGCTCTAAACGAATCAACAGGGCCATCACACCGCCAGCCATCAAGCTGACAAATGAGAAGATCAAGTACAAAGTACCAATGTCTTTGTGGTTGGTTGCATACAACCAACGACGCCATCCATGTGGATGATCGTGTGCGTGATCGTCGTGATGATCGTGTGCGTGACTAACTGTGCTCATATTCGCTCCAATTACCTATCTTTAATATTGATTATTTTGCTGCGCGTGCAGTTGTAAAGTCTTTAGGCTGAATTAACTCGCCTGTTTTGTTACCCCAAGCATTACGCGTGTAGGTCATCACAGCGGCCAATTCAACATCGTTTAACTGAGTCCACTTAGGCATAGCACCTTTACCCTGCAAGAGGATTTTGTACTGCGCATCTTTCGGTCCTAAAACTACTTTTGATCCATCCAAGCCAGGGAATGCGCCTGCACCTTTGCCGTTAGGCATGTGACATGCGGCACAGTTAGAGGCATAAACTTTTTCACCACGTTGCTTTAGCTCATCCATTGTGAAAGTTTTTGTTGGATCGTCAGCCAAAGCGGCCAATTGTTTTTTCTTTTCAGTTGCCCATGCTGTGTATTCAGCATCCGTCACTACTTTGACAACGATTGGCATGAAAGCGTGTTCTTTTCCACAAAGCTCTGAACATTGACCACGGAATGTGCCGGTCTTTTCAGCCCTGAACCAAGTATCACGAACAAAGCCTGGAATAGCATCTTGCTTCACACCAAATGCTGGAATAGTCCATGAATGAATCACGTCATTAGCCGTTGTCACCAAACGAATCTTTTTACCCACTGGGACAACCATCTCATGATCAACATCTACTAGATAAGTATCTGTCTTTGGTGCTTGGTTATTAATTTGCTCACGCGGCGTTGTCAATGTTTGTAAGAATGAAATGCCTTCACCCTCACCTTTGATGTAGTCGTAGCCCCATTTCCACTGATAACCCGTCACTTTGATTGTGATGTCAGCGTTGGTTGTGTCTTTCATGGCCACAACTGTCTTTGTTGCAGGCAATGCCATCGCGATCACAATAATTAATGGCACAACTGTCCAAATAATCTCTACAGTGGTGCTTTCATGAAAGCTAGCAGCTTGATGTCCTAATGATTTGCGATGCTTGTAAATTGAGTAAAACATCACACCAAACACGCCCACGAAAATCAGTGCGCAAATAATTAACATCATCCAGTGAAGTACAGCTACTTCTTCGGCAACCTTTGTTGCAGCAGGCTGAAGATTGAGCTGAAATCTTGCTGGGCCTCCTGGCATGTCATTGACTGCCAATACCCAATTTGAATGGAGCAAGCCGACTAAACCAAATAGCAAACCGGCTAGTGATGTGCGATGTTTCATCTTTATTCCCGTTGATTAAATTCTTGAATCTATTGCAGTGCATAAAAAATGCCATGCATTTGATATATATCAATTATATTTGCTGAATTTGATCTAGTGCAATAAATTACTAAAGGATTTAGAGGTTTACACTAATACAATTAGTATATAAGGTATGTGTGTACTCGCTTACTTACTTTTTTGGCCTAATAATTTCCTCTGGCCGAATCATTGCTAAGCCAGAAGTAGATGGGCTCTTTTGAGGCCTTGGGGTCCAAGCATGGCCGTATACAACTTCAATGGTCATTTCAATGGGTGATTGCTCAATTTTTGCCTGGCAAGAAGCCATCGGTGAATTGAGTAAACCCAATTGAAATGCTTCATTTCTTAAAAGCTCCCAGTTGTCGTAAACCAAAGTGATGTACTCCATATCCATGACCGGCTCAGCAAATCCAGCTTTTAATAGTGAATCACCCACATCATGCATATCCCACATACCCTGAGGAGTGGATAAATCCTCTGGTTTGAAGTATTTCCTTAATTCCTTACCTGTATCCGGTCCTAAGTAGCTAAACATCAACAAAGACTC
>JALRCP010000047.1 GCA_023257325.1 Polynucleobacter sp.
ATCCCAACTCCAATAACCACCCCATGCTTCAGCGGCCCACAAGGCACCCAAAATAGTAGCGATGGTGAAGAAGGCAAAACCCACTGCAATCGCTTTGTACATCACATCATCGAGTAGCTCAAGACTTGGCAAACGATTGGCAAGGATGTTTTTCTTTTTCAAAATATAAGCAATCGCCACCATGGCAGCAATCGCAAAAGTTCCATATCCAATGAAATTGGCAGGCACATGAATCTTCATCCACCAACTTTGTAAAGCAGGCACCAAAGGCTGAATCTGATGAGCATCACGAGATACGCTGTACCAAAGAATAAATCCAACCGCAGCAGCGATGATCCATAAAACAAAGGATCCAAGAACCAATGATTTGTATTTGGCCTCGTAATACAAATGATAAATCGCTGTCACCAAGCAGAATAAGATGAATACTTCATACAAATTAGATATAGGAATATGACCTATGTCTGCACCCATCAAATAAGACTCATACCAGCGCACCAACATGCCAGTTAAGCCAATATAGACAGCAGCCCAGGAAAACTTTGAGGCTGTTGAACCCATATTTTGCGACTGAACAAATAATGTGATTGTGTAGAAGAATGTGCTTAAAAAGAAAAATACGCTCATCCACAAAATAGCTGATTGACTTGATAGCATGTACTTCAAAAAGAAGGCTTGCTCAGCTCTTGCTAAAGAACCACCCTCGGGGGTTTGATAGAAATAAATCGCCAAAAATGTGAGTAACGTTGAGCCAACCATCAAGTTTCTGAGTGGCTTCCAAGCCCAACCTAAAACAGCCAGAACTGGAACTGAACAAAATAAAATCGCTTGCTCATATCCGTCCATGAAGCTAGAGAATCGATACTCGGCATAGATAGCTCCAATCAAGAGCGCTAGCGCAAAAACATAGTCAGCCATTGATAAAGACTTGATCGTATTGGCTAAGCTTTGTTTAAGTGACTGACCCCAACCACCTTGAACTGAACTGACGTATTTTGTTTCCATCATTGAAACTCTTTCTGATATTTCTCAAATTCTTTTTCAAAATCCATGGTTTTTCTAGAAGTTGACATGGCAAACAAATGTTTGCCATTGGCAATACTTCTTACCCAGATTCTTCTCTCAGGCAAATAGAACATGGCAAAAATACCGAGTGTTAATAGTAAACAACCTAGATAAACCATGTTCTTACCAGGGGATCTGGTGACCTGAAAAACACTGGCTTTTACCTCTTCAAATGAATCTAACTGAAACACCAGCGGGGCAGGATAAAAATTAACATCTGATAAAGCCGAAGTAGCCGCTTGAATAAAACGCTGACTGGCCATATCGTTTTTCGCTGGCGGTAAACCTAATTGGGCTCTGGCTTCTTGCCACAATTCCCATATCACGCCATTTAACACTTTTAAAACAACTTCGGCCGCTTTTTGTTGCTCACCTTCTGGAACTGCTTTGTCAATGAATGATCCCAAAGCAGCAAAACCGCCCGGTTTAATACCTGCTTCTTTAGCCTGTTCTTTTGCAAAAGAAGTAGCACCTGAAAATAGCTCAATCGATCGCGTAGCACTTTCTTTTAATTGCATCACCATCTGCGGTGCCACAGCAAACCCAGCTTGCTGACCGATGTTATTCGAGAATCTTTGCACAGCTCTTTGTCTTGCACTTGGGTCTTGTAACAAGCTTCTTAGTGTCAACCATTCTTTCAAACTCAAATCTGTATCTGCTGGGATTCTTAAATATTTGAATTCTTCTGCAGAACTCTCGCGTACTCCCAACATGAACATTGGCATGTCATCAATATAGAGTGGTTGCATGTAATTGCTAAATTCGCGAGCTTGGCCAGACGCATCTCTCAATTTATATTGAACTGAAGGGCCCACATTTTTTAATTCAGATGGCTTGCTGGTTTTTGCACCA
>JALRCP010000083.1 GCA_023257325.1 Polynucleobacter sp.
GCAGTGAAAAAGCATTTGCAGCTGGTGCAGATATTGCAGCGATGGCCAAGCTTGAGTTTCAAGATGTGTACAAAGGTGACTACATCACCAAAAATTGGGAAACCATTCGACGTGTTCGTAAACCAGTAATTGCTGCGGTAGCAGGTTTTGCTTTGGGTGGCGGCTGCGAGTTGGCCATGATGTGTGACTTCATCATTGCGGCTGACAATGCTAAGTTTGGCCAACCAGAAATTAAATTAGGCATCTTGCCAGGCGCCGGTGGTTCACAACGTTTGCCCAAAGCAGTTTCCAAAGCCAAGGCCATGGATATGTGCTTGACTGCTCGCATGATGGATGCCCAAGAAGCTGAGCGAGCAGGTTTGGTTTCTAGGGTTGTTTCTCCTGAGCAATTAATGCTAGAGGCCATGAGTGCGGCCAAAACAATTTCAGAAATGTCCTTGCCGATTGTCATGATGGTTAAAGAAAGCATCAATGCTTCTTACGAATCTTCATTGAGTGAGGGCATTCATTTTGAACGCCGTCTCTTCCATTCTGCTTTTGCCACTGAAGATCAAAAAGAGGGCATGGCTGCTTTTTTAGAAAAACGCCCTGCGCAATTTAAAAATAGATAAAGAATTATTTTTTAGTTAAGACAAATCGGATGCCAATAAAGTGACCGTGAAGCGTTTCATCCAGTCGGGGCTCCTGTGTTCAGGAGCTTTTTTCTTAAGTGCTTGCGCTACTTTGGATGTGGCCGAAAAAGATATTCCGCCTGCAGACCATGTTGAAAAATTTTCTAAGCTCAACGAAGGTGGGCGATTGCCTAAGGCGTGGCAAATTTGGCGAGTCACACCTCAAAAAAATAAAACTCAATACAGTTTGAAGCAGTACCAAGGTAGGGTGGTCTTACACGCGAGCGCTGATGTGGCAGCATCCGGATTAGTTCTTCCCTTAAAGCCTCGTTCGGCTGACCAATTAATGCTTTCTTGGGAGTGGAAAGCATTGAATATGATTTCAGAGGCAGACAATCAAGAATCCAGTAAAGATGACGCACCTTTAAGAATCGTGGTGGCTTTTGATGGTGATAAAAGCAAGCTGCCCATCAAAGATCAAATGGTTTTTGAGATGGCCAAAATCATCAGTGGACATGATATGCCCTATGCCAGCTTGATGTATGTGTGGTCTTCAAAAACTCCAGTTGAAACCATTATTCCAAGCCCCAGAACCTCTCGTATCAAAATGATTGTGGTCAACAGTGGTGGTGAGCAAGTGGGGCAATGGCAAAAGCACCAACGAGATTTGAGTAAGGATTACGAAGCTGCTTTTAAAGAAGTCCCTGGTAAAGTGATTGGTTTGGGCTTGTTAACCGATACCGATAACACGCGGACTCAAGCCAATGCAATTTATGGAGATATTGAGCTAAAGAGATCTAAGCCAACTCCTAAAAGTGTCGTCAAGCCAAGCAATCAATAATTGGCTTGACTAAATAATTAAGCAGCGCTTAAGAATTTTTCAACTAGCTTGACCCAATAGGTGCTTCCCAATGGCAGCAGTTTGTCGTTGAAGTCATAACAAGGGTTGTGCAGTTGGCAGGGACCTAGGCCGTGACCTTGCGAGCGGTGGTCTCCATCTCCATTGCCGATAAAAACATAGCAGCCCGGCTTGGCTTGCAGCATGTACGCAAAATCTTCAGCGCCCATGGTGGGGTCAATGCGTGGGTTGACCTTTTGTTCGCCTACCAGTTCTTTCATCACAGAAATTGCAAAATCAGTTTCTTTGGGGTGGTTGATGGTGGGCGGGTAATTTCTTAAGAACTCAACCTCTGCTTCGCAATCAAATGCTTGGGCCACAGAGTGAGCAATCTCATTGAGACGTTTTTCAATGAGATCCAATACTTCATTGGTGAAAGTTCTGACCGTGCCGCCAATCCAAGCGCTATCAGGAATGATGTTGCTGGCATCTCCAGCATGGAACTGAGTAATGGATAAAACTGCTGCATCAATAGGACGTTTATTGCGCGTAATGATGCCTTGT
>JALRCP010000138.1 GCA_023257325.1 Polynucleobacter sp.
CATAGTACTCAGCAATATCAGCCATGTCTTGATCGGTCAAAGTACCGGCAATACCACGCATCGTTGGGTGCTTACGCTCCCCCTTTTTATAGGCTTGAAGAGCAGCAACGATGTAAGCGGCGTTTTGGCCACCAATCAAAGGTACCGTATAAATTTCTGGGTAGCTAATGCGATAGCCTGGAATGGCATGACAACCAATACACATCGCGACTTTAGATTCAGCCGCTTTGATATCGCCCTTGAGGGCCTGGGCATTTACAGTACCTGCCAAAGTCATGGCAGCAACAGCAACAGTTAGTAGTTTTTTCATAGTGACCAAATATTGAGTTAGATCAAAAATTCTTCGGTGCGAGTATAGCGGATGAGTGGCCAAAATGGGCTTACAAATCATAAATTTTTGATATTTTTGCCAATATTTTCAGGGTTCAACCTAGTAAATACCTGCCATAGTTTAAAAACAACCTAACTATTCATTCGCTGCAGAACACGCCAAATTCAAGGACTTGGCCCAGTCTGTGTGGCTCGCAATACAATGACGCATTCTTCTGGAGAACACAATGTCAAAGATTGCTCAACGCTTAAAAGAACTTCAAATTGATTTACCGAGTGCAGGATCGCCTGCTGCTGCCTATGTGATGTCTGCGCAAACCGGCAACACTTTATTTTTATCCGGTCACATTGCCAAAAAAGATGGCAAACCTTGGGTGGGCAAACTGGGTTTGAATATGAGCACAGACGAAGGCAAGTTGGCCGCTCGTAGCATTGCGATTGATTTGATGGCCACCCTACAAGCGCATCTAGGCAACCTAGATCGCGTGAAACGCATTGTGAAAGTGATGAGTTTGGTGAACTCTACCCAGGAATACACCGAACATCACCTCGTGACCAATGGTTGCTCAGAGTTATTGTTTGAAGTATTTGGTGAAGCAGGCAAACATGCACGCAGCGCCTTCGGTGTGGCGCAAATCCCATTGGGTGCTTGCGTTGAAATCGAATTGATTGCTGAGGTGGAGTGAATAAACCTAGACTACTGACCAGTAAATTAAAGTTAATTTTTTGATTTACTGATCAGCAGAGACCCCCTTGATAATCTACTTTCAACCACTTTTAGAGATTTTGATTCTCTTTTGATTTCTCCTAGCAATTGGTTTATGAAGGTTTGCCATCCACTTCCTTTTGATTTATAAAAATCGAGTGTATCTCGATCAATTCTCAAAGTTACTTGTGTTTTTGTTCCGCTTCCCAAAGGTCTCCCCCTGCCCTTAACTACTTGAGTTCGCAAGGTTTGCCACTGTTTATCAGACACTAGATAGGTATCAGGATCAGACTTCGCTGCCTTAGTAATTTTTCTATCTTCACTCAAGCTTGGTCTAATTAATTTCTTTTTCATATCTATCTACCTCACGGATGTTCGCTTTCCTAAGACTAATAACCCTTCTAATAATTTTGATATCTACATAAACGACACAATACAAACGCTGCTTCATTGGAGCCAAAGAGACCCATCGCACCTCTCTGTAGTCCCTTCTATCGTCAATCCAACTCAAGGCCTCATCCCATTCTAAAAATTTGGCATCTGCCAAAGACAGCCCATGTTTTTCCTGATTCATCCTGTCTTTTACTGGATCAAAAATATATTTCATGTAAATAATTGTAACTACGTTTATTCATCAGGTCAATGATTAAATATAACTACAATAAATAATGGAAAAGCTTGAGAAACCTTTCAAGATAGGATGAATGCCAAATAAAAACCCCTGCATGCAGGGGTTTCAAATTTTAAAATTGAAGTTTTAAGATTTATATCTCAATCACTGGCGTGAGCTTGGCGTCTTTGAGCTTGGGCTCTAGCGCATGACCCTTGCGAGCACGGTTGGCATTAAAAGCCTTGAGTGTTTTGGCATCCAACGCAGCTTCTGTTGGCTTACCTGCTCGACCCAAACCAGCAATCACTGCACCACCAGAACCTACAGCAATGGCCGATTGCAAACGTTCATTCTTATCCAAATCCATCAAGATGACGCCCTTACCTCCAGTTGGTAAACGCTTGAGATCATCGAGCGAGAAAACCAACAAGCGTCCGTTCTCAGACAAACAAGCCACTTGCTTCATGCCTTCATGAACTTTGGCTGGCGCCAATGGGGCATCACCCGGTCCAAATTTGGCATCCACACCTACAAATGATTTACCTGCTTTATTGCGTGTAGTCATATCGGCCACGTTGGCCAAGAAACCATTGCCTGACCTCATTGAGAGCAGGAGCAGATCGTCATTGTGACCGGCATAGTAAGCCACCATCTGCGTACCCGCAGCCAAGTTCACAAAACCCGTGAGTGGCGAACCATCTCCTCTAGCACCTGGTAACTCAGAAACAGGAACGGTATACACGCGACCGTTACTTCCAAAGCCCAAGACCACATCGGTGGTACGACACTCAAAGGTGCCATACATGCCATCACCTGCTTTGAAACTGAATTGTTGTGGATCATGATCATGACCCTGACGGGCCCTGACCCAACCACGTTGAGAAATCACCACTGTGACTGGCTCATCAATTACCTTGGCTTCCGCCACGGCTTTTTTCTCTTCCTGAATCATCGTGCGACGCTCATCACCAAAGGTCTTCATGTCGGCCTCGATCTCTTTAACGATGCGCTTACGCATATTCGCATCGCTACCCAAGAGACCCTCTAAGTCGTCTTTTTCAGTTTTCAGTTCTTTGAGCTCTTGCTCAATCTTAATGGCCTCTAACCGTGCCAACTGACGCAAACGAATTTCTAAAATATCTTCGGCTTGACGCTCAGATAACTTAAATGCTGTCATCAAGTCAGTCTTGGGTTCATCACTGCCACGAATGATCTTGATGACTTTGTCGATATTGAGAAGGACCAATTGACGTCCTTCCAGAATATGAATCCTGTCATTGACTTTGGCCAA
>JALRCP010000154.1 GCA_023257325.1 Polynucleobacter sp.
TTGACAACGAAATCGATGTAGCGGGTATCGAAAAATACAAATGGGAAGAAATCAAGCCACAAGTTGATCACGTTATTTTCCCAGCTAGCAATGGCCAACCAGAAAAGCGCATCATTATTTTGGCCAAGGGACGTTTAGTGAACTTGGGTTGTGGCACTGGCCATCCTTCTTATGTGATGAGCTCATCGTTTGCGAATCAAACAATTGCTCAAATTGAGTTATGGACCACTGCTGGAACAGGTAAGTATCCTGTGGGCGTCTATACATTGCCTAAGCATTTGGATGAAAAAGTTGCTCGCTTGCAATTGAATAAGTTAAATGCTCAATTGACTGAGTTAACTGATCAGCAGGCCAACTACATCAATGTGAAAAAAGAAGGCCCTTACAAGCCTGATACATACCGTTATTAAGCATTTTAATAAGTAGAAAGAATCGAAATGGAATTAAGCGTTGAGTTTTTCCCGCCCAAAACAGAAGAAGGGGCTGCCAAGCTTCGGTCTGTTCGTGAGCAGTTGGCCTTGGCGCTTAAGCCCACTTTCTTTTCTGTCACTTTTGGTGCTGGCGGATCTACGCAAGATGGAACCTTAGCCACTGTTAAAGAGATTCATGAGGCAGGTCAGCAAGCTGCGCCTCATTTATCTTGTGTGGGTAGTTCAAAAGAGAAAGTTAGAGCCTTGCTCAATCAATATAAGACTCTGGGCATTCGTCGAATAGTGGCTTTGCGTGGCGATTTGCCATCAGGCATGGGGCAGTATGGCGAGTTTCATCATGCGGATGAGTTAGTGAGATTTATTCGTTCAGAAACTGACAGTCATTTTCATATTGAGGTGGCGGCATATCCTGAAATGCATCCTCAAGCAAAGTCTATGTCAGACGATCTTCAGTGCTTTGCAAACAAAATGAAAGCGGGTGCCGATTCTGCAATCACTCAATACTTCTTTAATAGTGATGCTTACTTTAGATTTGTTGATGAGGCATACAAGTTAGGGGTTGATCAACCCATTGTGCCTGGCATCATGCCCATTACAAACTGTACACAGTTATTAAGATTTTCTGATGCATGCGGCGCTGAAGTGCCTCGTTGGATTCGTTTGAGATTGCAATCCTTTGGTGATGATGTGGCTTCAATTAAGTCTTTTGGTTTGGACGTTGTGTCTGATTTATGTGACCAATTAAGAGTTGCAGGAGCACCAGGTCTTCATTTTTATAGTTTGAATCAAGCTGAAACAACCGTAGCGATTGCTAAAAATTTAGATTTACTGAGTCAGTAGTTTGCTTAAACCAAAAGCACTGAATCCAGTGCTTGATCATGTTTTTGAGGGCGCCAGTCGCCCTCTTTGACTTCTAAGCCCCGATATCCAACGCCAATCGCTTTAAAGGCGTGACCATGGTCTTTCCAATCAGAGAGGGTTCGGTCATAGTAACCCCCACCATAGCCAATTCTCCAAAATTGATTATTTTGAAATGACCACCCTAAGCAGGGAATCAAGAGGACATCGGGTTGGATAAATTTTGCTTGAGCTTGGGGTTCGGGAATTCCTTGAGGCCCCTTCATCAAGGATGTATCTTCATTCCAAGGCGCAAATGTCAAAGGAGCATTCACTTGAACAACTGGCAAAGCCAGCGTTCTAGAAGAATCCTTTAATAACCACTTAAGAGCCATGGATCTAAGATCAGGTTCGCCCTGAATGGGCCAATAGATGGCGACACAGTTGGCTTTTAAATGATTAAAAAAATCTGTGAGCATTGATTCAAGTTGAGCTTGTAGGCCCAGATCTTGAGCAAGATCGAGTCTCTTGGCTAATAATTGTTGTCTAAGTGAATCCAAAGTGAATTTAACTATTCAAAATTATAAAAAATCAGGCATGATTAAGGCTATGCTACAACGAAAAAATACTCAATTGATTAATAAATTTATTTTGCCGGTTTTAATCGGCACCCTTCTTGCATCATCTCCTCTTGTTGCCAAACCTGAAAAGCAAACAAGTTCCACCTCTAAAAAAGGACAGCCACAAAGTGGGTTGAGCGCTGAAGATAAGTTATTTATTGAATTAAGGGAGGCTTCAAAAAATAATGAAGCAGCCAAGGCCAGAATTTTGGGGGCAAAGTTATCTCAGCATGACTTGTCCGATTACGTTTCTTACTTTCAGATTAAGCCACAACTATTTGATAAAGGTGGCCAAGCCCGAGCAGAAACGAATGCCGATAACTCAGTCAATGAGTTTCTTAAAAAACATGCAGGCTCTGCAATAGCCGATCGATTGCGCAATGATTGGCTTTTGGTTTTGGGAAAAAGAAAAGATTGGGTTCAGTTTGATCGTGAATACAGCCAATTTGTT
>JALRCP010000096.1 GCA_023257325.1 Polynucleobacter sp.
AAGTACAATCAATACATCATTTATTTAAAAGCTGGCAAAAACTCAAATGAACTCACCATTTAATCAAGCGCCTATTTCTGATGAATCCGAAAGTACAACAGCTGCGCCAGCTCGTAAGCGCCCGCGTCCTGGTGAGAGAAAAATTCAGATATTGCAGGTGTTGGCCGAAATGCTTGAAAGCCCCAAAGGCGATCGTGTGACAACGGCTGCATTGGCAGCGAGATTAGAGGTCTCTGAGGCGGCGTTATATCGACATTTTGCTAGTAAAGCTCAGATGTTCGAGGGCTTAATTGCATTTATTGAACAAACTATTTTTGGCTTAATTAACCAAATTACTGATCGTGAAGAAGCCGGTGATCGCCAAGCTCAAGAAATTTTGATGGTTCTTTTGGGGTTTGGTGAGAAAAATCCAGGAATGATTCGGGTGTTGCTGGGTGATGCTTTGTGGTTAGAAGAAGAGCGATTGCAAGAGCGTATTTTGCAAATTTTTGAACGCATTGAGACTTCTTTGAAGCAGTCCTTGCGCATTGCTCAAACTCAAGGTCGTTTGACTCAGTCTGCTGATGGTAACGAGGTCAGCTCAAGAGCTGCCATGATGATGAGTTATGTGGTGGGTCGCTGGCATCGATATGCCAGAAGTGGATTTAAAAAATCCCCTACAGAATTTAGCGAATTGCCTATGAGAGTTCTTTTCTCAGCATGAGCTTAGGAGTTATAACGCCTCAAATATTGAACTTTGCTACACCACTTCAGTTGCAAAGTGGGGCGAGCATTGCTGACTACAACTTGGTTGTTGAAACTTACGGTCAGTTAAATGCACAAAAAACTAACGCCGTATTAATTTGTCATGCGTTGAATGCGTCTCATCATGTCGCTGGAGTCAGTTCTGATAATGCTGATTTAGGTTGGTGGGATAACATGGTCGGCCCTGGCAAGCCGGTTGATACCAATCAGTTTTTTGTAATTGGCGTCAATAACTTAGGCTCATGTTTTGGTTCAACAGGGCCAATGAGCATCAACCCCTCAACAGGTAAGCCCTATGGGGCAGCATTTCCGGTGGTCACTGTGGAAGATTGGGTGAATGCTCAAGCGCGTGTGGCTGATCACTTTGGCATCAAACAATTCGCAGCGGTGATGGGCGGAAGTTTGGGCGGTATGCAGGCAATGGCTTGGAGCATGATGTATCCCGAGCGCGTTGCTAATTGTGTGGTGATTGCATCAACTGCAAAATTATCTGCACAAAACATTGCCTTCAATGAGGTGGCTAGAAGTGCTATTTTGAGTGACCCTGATTTTCATGGGGGCGACTATTACGCACATGATGTGAAGCCGCGTCGTGGTTTGCGAGTGGCCAGAATGATTGGGCACATTACCTACTTGTCAGATGATGACATGGCCGAAAAATTTGGCCGTGAGCTGCGTCGCGCAGAGGGTGATTCAAGCGAGTACAACTTTAACTTTGATGTTGAGTTTGAGGTCGAAAGTTATCTTAGGTATCAAGGTGAAAAGTTTGCAGATTATTTTGATGCCAATACTTATTTACTCATCACGCGAGCATTGGACTACTTTGACCCTGCCAAAGCTCATGGCGATAATTTGAGTGCGGCCATGAAAGAAGTGGTTGCTAAGTTTTTGGTGGTTAGTTTCACAACTGATTGGCGTTTTGCGCCCGATCGCAGTCGAGAAATTGTGAAAGCTTTGTTAGATAACAAGTTAGACGTGAGTTATGGCGAAATTGATGCCCCTCATGGGCACGATGCCTTCTTGTTAGAAGATTCTCGTTACCATGGTTTAGTCCGAGCTTATTTTGAGCAAATTGCAAAAGGGGTGAAGTCATGATGCGCTCAGATTTTTCCGCCATTGCAGAATGGATTCAACCAGGGTCTCAAGTTTTAGACGTCGGTTGTGGTGATGGAACCTTATTAAATTATCTGAAGGATGCCAAGCAAGCCCATGTTTATGGAGTTGAATTGGCTGATGACAAAGTCCTGGCTTGTGCTGAAAAAGGCTTGAATGTGATCCAGCAAAATCTTGAGAGCGGTTTGGCTTTGTTTGAAGACCAGAGTTTTGACACAGTAATTTTGTCTCAAACATTGCAAACCATTCACCAAACTGCCCGGATCTTGGGTGAGATTGCTCGAGTGGGTAAAGAATGTGTCGTCTCATTCCCCAATTTTGGACATTGGTCACATCGAACTGCGGTCATGATGGGGCGCATGCCTGTTTCAAAATCATTGCCTTATCAATGGTATGACACACCCAATGTTCGGGTGTTAACCATTGCGGACTTTGAAGCCTTAGCACCTGCTGTGGGATTGCAACTGTTAGATCGAGTGGTCTTTCATGATGGTCAAATCGTTGAGTTCTTGCCTAACTTAAGGGGTAGTCTTGCTGTCTATCGAGCACGCCGGGCCAACTAGGACCAAGGCGTTACTAGTTTGTGTTTTTCTGGGCTTTTCAAGTGGCTTACCCCTTTTTATTTTGTACAACTTACTCTCAGCTTGGTTAAAGAGCGAAGGGGTCGACTTAAAAGCCATTGGTTTATTTGCTCTCGTTGGAATGCCCTATACCTGGAAGTTTTTATGGGCTCCAGCCATGGACCGATATAAGCTTCCTTTCTTAGGTCGCCGTCGAGGTTGGATGATGGTGACTCAGATTGCTGTGATGTTGGCAGTAATTTTGATGGGCCAATTCAATCCAAGTAAAGACATTTGGATTGTTGTTGTTTTGGCATCCATTGTTGCGTTCTTTTCAGCCAGTCAAGATATTGTTGTCGATGCGCATCGACGTGAATGGCTAACTGAAGAGCAAATGGGATCGGGCACTGCCTTATTTGTAAATGCCTATAAGTTATCTACATTGGTACCTGGCTCGCTATCTTTAATTTTGTCTGATTTGATTTCTTGGGATTGGGTTTTTTTGATTACTGGACTTTTTATGCTTCCAGGTATCTTGACCACTCTATTTGTTTCCGAGCCAAAAATGTACGGCCCTCCACCACAGACCATGCGCGAGGCAATCATTGAGCCTTTCAACGAGTTTTTGCAACGTTCAGGTTGGAAGCAGGCTGCTTGGGTGCTTTTATTCATTTTTCTTTATAAGCTTGGGGATTCAATGGCCAGCGCATTGGCTACACCGTTTTATATTGAACTTGGATTTACCCGGACTGAAATAGGTTTGGTAGCAAAGAATGCCGGACTTTGGGCTAGCATTCTTGGGGGTATTTTGGGTGCGTATTGGATGCTCAAAACGGGAGTTAATAAAGGTTTATGGATTTTTGGAGTACTGCAAGCCATTTCAACATTGTGGTTTGCTTTCTTGGCTCAGTCGGGGGCTGATTTATTGCTGCTTTCTTGGGTAATTGGTTTTGAGGCAATCACTGCAGGTCTTGGAACCGCGGCATTTACAGCTTATCTTGCCTTAGAAACTAATCCACGATTTACTGCTACGCAGTTTGCGTTATTCACAAGCCTATCAGCCGTGCCAAGGACTTTCATTAATGCATTGACGGGCTATATCGTTGAGTTCACTGGCTGGACTAACTTTTTTATCATTTGTTTTTTCTTGGCGATGCCAGGACTCATGCTTTTACCTAAAATAGCTCCTTGGGGCAAAGAAAAGAAATCTCAATTCGACGCAAACTCATGATTTTGGCTAAACGAACGTTGATTCATCTATTCAAAACTTGGGGTACTTGTGTATCTCTTGTTTTGTTAACAGCTTGCGGTACTTCTAATAACTCAGCACGCCCATCCGATGGAATTCAGGTAAGCGATGGATCGAGTTTGAAAAGTATGGTTCCGGCTAGTCAGTTGGAAGCTTCAGCCACGAGGCAGTACGGTGCCATGAAGCAAAAAGCTGCTCAAAAAAATGCATTGGCACCCGACAATCATCCACAGGTGATTCGATTAAGAGCGATTGCTAAAAAAATATTGCCCCATGCTTATGCTTGGAACCCAGAGTCTCAAGCTTGGAAATGGGAAATTAATTTATTTATGTCTGATGAGGTGAATGCTTTTTGCATGCCAGGTGGAAAAATTGCTTTTTATTCAGGCATCTTAGAAAAATTAAAACTCAATGATGATGAGGTGGCTACTGTCATGGGGCATGAAATTGCTCATGCATTGAGAGAACATGCGCGTGATCGAATTGCTAAAGCTCAGCTAAGCAATTTGGGAGCAAATGTTTTGTCTTCTGCTTTGGGTTTGGGGACCGTTGGTAGTCAAGCTTTGGGGCAAGGGCTACAAATTTTGGGTTTAAGTTTTTCTAGGGCTGATGAAAAGGATGCGGATTTGGTCGGCATGGATATTGCAGCCCGTGCTGGATATGACCCTCGGGCCGGCGTTTCCTTATGGCAGAAAATGGGCCAACAGTCTAAAGATAAGCAGCCTGAATGGTTATCAACACATCCATCGGGTGATAGCCGTATTTATGAAATACAAAGAAATATGACAGATGCCTTGCGTCTTTACGCCAGAGCAAAAAACACTACCATTGATCGACTGCCAGAATATAAGCCTTAAAGGCTTAACTAAAGCTTGTCATACTCTATGATGAGCGGCGCATGATCTGAAAACTTTTCTGCTTTATAAATCTCTGCTCGTTTGGCTTTTTGGGCCAATTGAGGTGTTGCAATTTGATAATCAATGCGCCAGCCAACGTTTTTGGCATACGCCTGACCTCTTTGACTCCACCAGGTGTAACACTCATCTTCTGTGTTGGGGTGTAAATATCGATACACATCCATAAATCCAACTTCACTCAATAGTTGAGTCATCCATTCGCGTTCTTCAGGTAGAAACCCAGAGTTTTTAACGTTGCCTTTCCAATTTTTTAAATCAATTTCTTTATGAGCAATATTCACATCACCACATAGAACGATTTCAAGACCCTCGGCTTTGAGTTTTTTTAAATGAGGCATGAACACGTCTAAGAATCTAAATTTGGCCTCTTGCCGTTCAGGGGCGCTGGAGCCCGACGGAAAATAAGCAGAAATAACTATGAGCTTTCCAAAGCGAGCTTCAACATAGCGACCTTCCGCATCAAATTCACCGTCGTCAAAACCAATTTTGATCGAGTCAGGCTTTTCTTTAGAGTAGAGCCCCACGCCGCTGTAACCTTTTTTTTGGGCGTATTGAAAAAAACCATGGTAACCGTTAGGCCTCATCAAAGACTCGTCTAAATCGGCTTCTTGCGCCTTAAGTTCTTGAATACAAAGGATGTCTGGGCTTTGTTGATGAATCCACTCAAAGAAACCTTTTTTAGCGGCTGAACGAATACCATTGAGGTTGGCGGTAATGATGCGTAACATCTCGGTTATGACTTCCAATCAAGAAAATTTTAAAAACGAATTTATTCATTTTGCCTTAGATGCCAAAGTTTTGGCTTTTGGCGAATTTAAAACTAAAGCAGGGCGACTATCTCCTTACTTTTTTAATGCTGGTGGGTTTAATGATGGTGCACTATTAAAGTCCCTTGGTGAGTTTTATGCTAAAGCATTAATCAATTCTGGGCTTGAGTTTGATATGTTGTTTGGCCCTGCCTACAAGGGAATTACTTTGGCGGCAACCACTGCAGTGGCTTTGGCTGCTATGGGGCGCTCGGTTCCCTTTTGCTTTAATCGCAAAGAAGCTAAAGATCATGGTGAAGGAGGCACATTGGTTGGTGCACCTTTAAAAGGGCGCGTGGTAATAATTGATGATGTCATTTCTGCTGGTACTTCGGTACGTGAATCAGTTGACATCATTCGTCAGTCGGGCGCAACACCTGCAGCAGTTCTGATTGCATTAGATCGCATGGAGCGTTCAGGGACTGCCACTGATATTGGTAGTAGCTCAGCCGTACAAAATGTTGAAAAAGAATTTGGAATGCCCGTGGTGTCCATTGCCAATTTGGCTAGCCTGATGAAGTTCTTGGAGTCTAGCCAAAATGCGGATTTGCAAAAATACTTACCGGCGGTAAAAGCTTACAGAGACCAATACGGTATTTGATTTAAGAAACGGGTTTCAAATTGAGGGAGTTGAGGTCAATCTCTCCCTCAAATACGGTTTGTGCGGGCCCTGTCATCATCACAGAACTCTCTGTGGAGGCTTGATTAGGCCAAGCAATGGTTAAATCTCCTCCGCGGGTATGAACAATGACTGGCGAGTCTAGTTGGTCACGAAGAATTCCGGACACAACAGCAGCGCAAGCACCGGTGCCGCAAGCCAAAGTTTCCCCTGAGCCTCTTTCGAAAACACGCAATTTAATTTCATGTCGACTTTGTATTTCCATAAAGCCTGCATTGACTCGCTTGGGAAAGGAAGGATGACACTCAATTTGAGGCCCCAAAGAAGTAACGGGCGCTTGATTCACATTGGCAACAATTTGAACAGCATGAGGATTGCCCATAGAGATGGGGTTAATCCAGACTGATTCATTGTCCAGTTTGAGCTCATAAAGCGTTGTAGAGCCTTCGGTTTTAAAGCTTAAGTTTTTTGCAATAAACGGTACTTTTTCTGGATTCAGGATGGGCGCGCCCATATCAACAGTCACTTGACCATCTTGATTTTCAGTGAGGGTGAGGATGGTATGTGCCACCTGTACTTTGACTGTTTGATGGGTCGTTAGACCTTTTTCTCTGACAAATCGCACAAAGCAACGGGAACCGTTGCCGCATTGCTCTACTTCGCTGCCATCTGAATTAATGATGCGATAGCGAAATTCAGCGCCAGACACTGTGGGTTTTTCCACCAAAAGAATTTGATCGGCCCCAATGCCAAATTGTCGATGAGCCATTGCTTGCCATTGGCTTTTGGTAATTTTTGATAAATCTTGCGAAATGCCATCTAGAACAATGAAGTCATTGCCAGCGCCATGCATTTTGGTAAAGCGTAAAGTTGTGCTTGTCATAGGGGTAAATATACAGGCTTGCAGGGAAAAATGAGAATGTTATAGAATTTAGGCTATTCGCCGAGTTAAGACAACTTGCGGGGCGAATTAAAACTATCCGCTAAAGCGTCGCCGCTCTTAGTAATACTCGGCACGTGTTGTCGGTCACTTAACTAAGGAGCATTCAATGGCTAACAATTATTTCTTCACCTCAGAATCAGTTTCTGAAGGCCACCCAGACAAAGTTTCTGATCAAATCTCTGATGCTATTCTTGACGCCATTTTGGCGCAGGACCCAACCGCTCGAGTCGCTGCTGAAACTCTCTGTAATACAGGGTTGGTTGTTTTGGCTGGTGAGATCACTACAACAGCAAACGTTGATTACATCAACGTGGCGCGCGACACAATTCGTCAAATTGGCTACGACAATACTGAGTACGGCATTGACTACAAAGGTTGTGCAGTTTTGGTAGCTTATGACAAGCAAAGTCCTGATATTGCGCAAGGTGTTGATAAAGCTCATGATGATGGCTTAGATCAAGGCGCTGGTGACCAAGGTTTGATGTTTGGTTATGCCGTTGATGAAACACCCGAACTAATGCCTTTACCAATTTATTTGTCACATCGTTTGGTTGAGCGCCAAGCAGACTTGCGTCGTGATGGTCGCTTGAACTGGTTGCGCCCAGATGCCAAGTCGCAAGTGACATTGCGATATGTAGATGGCAAGCCTGATTCTATTGATACAGTGGTTCTATCAACCCAGCATTCACCGGACATTTCTTTGGAGAAACTTCGTGAAGCGGTCATTGAAGAAATCATCAAACCAGTTCTTCCAAAAGAATTGATCAAAGGTGAAATTAAATATTTAGTGAATCCAACGGGTCGATTTGTAATTGGTGGCCCACAGGGAGATTGTGGTTTAACTGGTCGCAAAATTATTGTAGATACCTATGGTGGTGCTGCACCACACGGTGGTGGTGCATTCTCAGGTAAAGACCCATCAAAAGTCGATCGTTCAGCTGCTTATGCGGGGCGCTATGTGGCTAAAAATATCGTTGCAGCAGGTTTGGCCAGCAAGTGTTTGGTGCAAATTTCATATGCGATTGGTGTGGCTCAGCCAACCTCAGTGATGGTCAGCACCTATGGAACTGGCAAAATTTCTGACGAGAAGATTGCTGAGTTAGTGCGCGCTCACTTCGATTTGAGACCAAAGGGCATCGTAAAGATGCTGAATTTGTTGCGTCCAATTTATCGTAAGACAGCAGCCTATGGCCACTTTGGTCGTGAGGAGCCAGAGTTTACTTGGGAAGCTACAGACAAGGC
>JALRCP010000157.1 GCA_023257325.1 Polynucleobacter sp.
CTGGAGAACTCGGGAGCCCGCGTGCTGGTCCACGCGCCGGAGTTCGCCGAGGTCGCCGGTGCGGCGGTCGCCGGGCTCCCGGGCGGCACCCGACCGCACGTGCTGTGCACCGGGTCGGACTACGAGGCCGCCCTGGCGGCGGCGGCGCCGGTCGGTCCGTGGCGGGACCGGGCCCCGAGCGGGGACGACCTGATCCTGCTCTACACCGGCGGTAAGTTCCGCTCATACGAGTTGGATATTTGCTACCCATCGGCTTGGGGTAAAGATGGCGTTGAAGCCCGCTTGGCTTCTTTGTGTGCTGAAGCTGTCGATGCAGTAAATTCTGGTTACAACATTTTGATCATCAGTGACCGTCAAGTGGCTGCTGACCATGTGGCTATTCCAGCACTATTGGCGACATCAGCGATTCATCAGCACTTGGTAGAAAAAGGTTTGCGTACCAGCACGGGTCTCGTTGTTGAAACAGGCAGTGCTCGTGAAACTCATCACTTTGCTTTATTAGCAGGTTATGGTGCCGAAGCAGTTCACCCATACCTTGCGATGGAAACATTGGTTGATATGGCCAAAGGTTTAAAGGGTGACTTGTCTGCTGAAAAAGTTGTTAAAAACTTTACCAAGGCTGTGGGCAAGGGTTTGCAAAAAGTCATGTCTAAGATGGGTATCTCAACTTACATGTCTTATACAGGGGCCCAGATTTTTGAAGCCATTGGTTTGAACAAAGAGTTGATTGATAAATACTTTAAGGGCACAGCATCCAATGTAGGTGGTATTGGTATTTTTGAAGTGGCTGAGGAAGCCCTCAAAATGCACAGCTTGGCCTTCGGTAATGATCCAACCTTGACTAACATGTTGGATGCAGGCGGTGAGTACGCGTTCCGTATTCGTGGTGAAGATCACATGTGGACCCCAGACTCGATTGCGAAGTTGCAACACTCCACTCGTCAAGGACCTGAAAAAGGCGGATACCAAACTTATAAGGAATACGCCAACATCATCAATGACCAAACCAAGCGTCACATGACTTTGCGGGGTTTGTTTGAGTTCAAGATTGATCCAAGTAAAGCCATTCCATTGGATGAGGTAGAGCCAGCCAAAGAAATCGTCAAACGTTTTGCAACTGGCGCGATGTCATTGGGATCTATTTCAACAGAAGCTCACGCCACACTTGCCATTGCCATGAACCGCATTGGTGGTAAGTCCAATACAGGTGAAGGTGGTGAAGATAACAAACGTTATCGCAATGAACTGAAGGGCATTCCACTCAAAAAAGGTGAGACTCTCGCCAGCGTTTTGGGTGACGATGTGATTGAAGCCAATATTCCTTTGAGTGAAGGCGATTCTTTGCGTTCAAAGATCAAGCAGGTTGCTTCTGGACGTTTTGGTGTTACTGCTGAATATTTAACTTCTGCTGATCAGATTCAGATCAAGATGGCCCAAGGTGCAAAACCAGGTGAAGGGGGTCAGTTGCCAGGTACCAAAGTATCTGATTACATCGGTAAATTGCGTTACTCAGTACCAGGCGTTGGTTTGATTTCTCCACCTCCGCATCATGACATTTATTCGATTGAAGATTTGGCTCAGTTGATTCACGATTTGAAGAACGTGAACAGCCAAGCAGACATTTCTGTGAAATTGGTTTCTGAGGTTGGTGTTGGTACTGTTGCTGCCGGTGTGGCCAAGGCCAAGGCTGATCACGTGGTGATTGCTGGTCATGATGGTGGTACAGGTGCGTCGCCATTGTCGTCAATCAAGCACGCGGGTAGTCCATGGGAATTGGGTTTGGCTGAAACACAGCAAACCTTGGTGTTAAACGGTTTACGCAGTCGTATTCGTGTTCAGGCCGATGGACAAATGAAGACTGGTCGTGATGTGGTGATTGGCGCTCTTTTAGGTGCCGACGAATTTGGTTTTGCCACCGCTCCATTGGTGGTTGAGGGTTGCATCATGATGCGTAAGTGTCA
>JALRCP010000036.1 GCA_023257325.1 Polynucleobacter sp.
GCATTGTTGAACCTTTGTGTGGTTTTAAAGAAAAGAATTTCTCAAAATGAGCTTATTCAATCCAAGTCGAGAAGAAGTGAGACAGTTTTTTTGTGAGGCGTGGGCCAAGCATCAGCGGGCAGGAATATTGACCGCCATGGAGTCCATTGCCGCGCGGTGGATTGTCGAGCATCCTGAGTATCACGCGATATTGAATAATTTAGAGCAGGCTCAACAAGCGGAATACACCCCCGAAAAAGGTCAAACCAATCCTTTTTTGCACTTGTCGATGCACATGTCGATCTCTGAGCAGATTCAAATTGATCAACCGCCTGGAATTCGGGAGGCCTCTCGTCAATTAACCATCAAGCTTGATTCTGAGCATGAGGCTCAGCATCGGATCATGGAGTGTTTGGGGGAAGTATTGTGGAATGCTCAACGAGATGGCATGCCACCGGATATGAACGCCTATGTTCAATCCATTCAGCGTTTACTTTAGTTTTTCTTGTGCACGTGCCATCGCTGCCGCAATGATCGCTCTTTTGCGTTCAATCGCTAGGCGTTCTGCCTCAGTGTCTGCAGATTCAAGATCTAATGCTTTCACTTTATTTTTCGCCTTTTGCGCTAAGCGTCGAATATTGTCCTGCTCTTCACGCTCTAAACGAGTTTGCCTGGTTTCATAACGATGCCTGGCCAGATCGGCTTCTATTTGACTCCAAGCAGCCCACCCCGTGAGTGAGCCTGTCACTGGAACCATGGTGATGCAATCCACCGGGCAGGGTGGAATACACAAATCACATCCTGTACACCAGTCTTTTAGAACCACGTGCATTTGTTTGGAGGCCCCCACAATGGCATCGACCGGGCAAGCTTGTATACAGAGGGTGCACCCAATACACGCTTTAGATTCAATCAAAGCCACGGCACGAGGTCGTTCTTCACCATTTGAAGGATTGAGAGGCAATGGCGTTTGATTGAGTATCTTGCCTAAGCGAAGAACGCCCTCGGCACCCCCTGGAGGGCATTGATTGTGAAGCGCTTCACCTGTATCCATGGCCATGGCATAGCCTTGGCAATCAGGATAACCACATTTGGTGCATTGAGTTTGAGGTAGCGCTGCGTATAGACGATCAAACCGGTCTGAATGACCGTCTATGGATTTAGGCATTCTTAGAACTTGAACGCTTAGCCGCTACTCTGGCTGTTGCCTTCTTAGTTGCGGGCTTTTTTACTGCTTTGGGAGCGACTGATTTGATACCTTTTATGGCATGCTTGCGAATGAACTGACCAATTTCTGGGTAGACCATTTCACGCCAACGACGGCCTGAGAAAATGCCATAGTGTCCAGCCCCCTTTACCTCGAAGTGCTGTTTCTTACTCTCAGGAATATTCTTACACAAACCATGAGCCGCTTTGGTTTGGCCGCTGCCAGAGATATCATCCAATTCACCTTCCACAGTGAATAGAGCAGTGCCTTTGATGTCTTGAGGCTTCACTAATTTGCCGCCGACGACCCATTTGCCAGTTGGCAAAGAGAAGTCTTGGAAAACGGTTTTAATGGTCTGTAAATAATAATCAGCGTCCATATCAAGGACAGCGTTGTATTCGTCATAAAACTCAATGTGAGCCTGAGCATCCTCGCGGTCACCTTTGACCAAGTTCTGGAAATAATCCCAATGAGACTGCAAATGGCGGTCTGGATTCATGGCGACAAAGCCGGTATGTTGCAAAAATCCTGGGTAAACGCGACGACCAGCTCCCGGATGAGGAGGGGGGACTGTGAACACCACATTATTCTCGAACCATTCAAAGGATTTATTGGTTGCCGTTGAGTTCACCATCGTAGGACTCTTGCGAGCATCAATCGGACCACCCATCATGATCATTGTTCTAGGGGTCACTTCACCGGCAGAGGCCATCAAAGAGATGGCTCCCAATACGGGAACAGTGGGTTGGCAAACAGATAAAACGTTCAAATCCTTTGCCCCAATTGCACGGATAAAGTCTTGAACGTAATGAACATAATCGTCCAAGGTGAAGGTGCCATCTTCAAGAGGAACTAGGCGAGCATCGACCCAATCGGTGATGTAGACCTTGTGATTTTGTAACAATGTTCGTACGGTATCGCGCAATAGGGTGGAGTGATGGCCAGACAATGGCGCCACAATTAATACCACGGGGTCTTCTTTTAGTTTTTTGATCACGTTCACGTCATCTGAAAAACGCTTGAATCGTACCAACTTGCAAAAAGGTTTATCGACCACTGTGAACTCATTGATCGCCACAGGTTTACCGTGAGCCACAACGGTTTTAATTTTGAATTCTGGTTTTTCGTATTCTTTGCCTAAGCGATAAAGCAATTCATAGCCGGCTGCAATTCTGGTGGCTGATGGCAATAAAGAAAGGGGATTGCTAGGGTTAACAAATGTTCTGGCTGTCGCTTGGGCCCAAGCTGTTAGAGGTTGCAGTAGGGCTTTTTGAAATTCTTGATATTGATACAGCATTCACTCATCTCCCGAAATCTAAAAAGGTTCAAAAACCGGTTGTTTTTGAACAAGTACCCTCAAGGCTTCTTTTTACACTAGGTCAGATTATCGCTAAAAAACTCAAATTGTGCAATGCAACATTTTGGTATTTTTAAGTACCAAAATGTTGTCTAAGACATTGATTTAAAAAGGTTATAGAACGTTTGCAATGGCTTTGGCGACGCCATCGATATTCTTTGAGTTGAGGGCTGCTACACAGATTCGACCGGTAGAAACCGCATAAATGCCGTTTTCTTCGCGTAAACGGTCTACTTGAGCCGCTGTCAAACCTGAATAAGAGAACATGCCTCTTTGAGCATTCACAAAGCCAAAGTCACGTTTTGCTCCCGCTTGCGCTAATTTAGTAACTAAAGAATTGCGCATCAATTTAATGCGATCACGCATTTCTGCCAATTCTTGTTCCCACATGGCACGCAACTCAGGGGTATTCAAAACGGTAGCCACAACAGTACCTCCATGAATCGCAGGGTTGGAGTAATTGGTGCGAATCACGCGTTTTAACTGAGACATCACACGAGCAGATTCATCCTTATTTTCAGTGACGATGGACAATGCACCCACCCGCTCACCATACAAAGAGAATGATTTTGAAAAGGAGCTAGAGACAAAGAAGCACAAGCCAGAATCGGCAAACAAGCGGACCGCAGCTCCGTCTTGATCAATGCTGTCTGCAAAGCCTTGATAGGCCATGTCTAGGAATGGAATTAATTGCTTTGACTTGCACAGCGCAACGATTTGTTGCCATTGCTCTGTTGTTAAATCAGCGCCTGTAGGGTTATGGCAACAAGCATGCAATAGAACCACGGATTTTGCTGGCAATGCTTCTAAAGACTTGACCATGCCTGAGAAGTTAACGCCACGTGTCTCAGGGTCGTAATAGGTGTAGTTTTGAACGGGGAATCCTGCATTTTCAAAAATGCCACGGTGGTTTTCCCAACTCGGGTCGCTGATTGCGACAACCGCTTCTGGAACCAAGCGTTTGATAAAGTCAGCACCAATCTTCAATGCGCCTGTACCGCCCACGGCTTGAGCTGTGACCACTCTACCGGCAGCCAAAATGGCTGAATCTTTACCAAATAGTAGGTTCTGAACTCCTTGGTTATAGGCGGCAATCCCTTCAATGGCCAAATAACCACGGGCAGCTGATTTTTCCATCATGATTTTTTCAGCGGCTTGCACTGCACGCAACAATGGAATCTTGCCATCGTCCGTAAAATAGACGCCAACACCAAGATTTACCTTGGTTGGGCGGGTGTCAGCGTTGTAGGCTTCATTAAGGCCAAGAATGGGGTCGCGGGGGGCAAGTTCTACGTTTGAAAAGAGGCTCATAGTGTGAAAAATGTCAGAAAGTTCAACCAAGCCTAGAATGATAGCCGAGATGCCCCAAAAGACAGAAAAAAAATTAGAGATTCAAGCTGCAAAGCCTTCAGAAAACGTGATTCGTTTTCCGGGGTCGCCTTTCCTATTGCATCAGCCATTTCCCCCCGCAGGTGACCAGCCAGAAGCGATTGATCAACTGGTGGAGGGGATTGAAGATGGTTTGATTTTTCAGACCTTGTTAGGGGTTACCGGCTCAGGCAAGACTTACACCATGGCCAACACGATTGCCAGATCGGGTCGTCCAGCCATTATTTTTGCTCCCAATAAAACTTTGGCAGCTCAACTCTATAGTGAATTTAGAGAATTTTTTCCACAAAATGCCGTGGAGTATTTTGTCAGTTACTACGATTATTACCAGCCTGAGGCCTATGTACCAACACGAGACTTGTTCATTGAAAAAGATTCGTCTATCAACGAACACATTGAGCAGATGCGTTTGTCTGCAACCAAGAGTCTTTTAGAACGAAGAGATACCATCATCGTTTCAACCGTGTCAGCTATCTACGGTATTGGTAATCCCGGTGATTACCACCAAATGGTGCTGACAGTTCGTCAGGGTGACAAGCTAAGCCAACGTGACATCGTAGCGCGTTTGATAGCCATGCAGTACGAGCGCAATGACGTGGATTTTTCACGTGGTAGTTTCAGGGTGAGGGGAGATACGATCGATGTCTTTCCAGCTGAGCACAATGAACTAGCGGTGCGGATTGATTTGTTCGATGACACGGTGGACAGTTTGCAATTTTTTGACCCTCTGACAGGGCGAATTCGTCAACGCATTCCACGCTTCACCATCTATCCTGGCTCGCATTATGTGACTCCTCGGGAAACAGTATTGCGGGCCATTGAAACGATTAAAGCCGAATTGCGTGAGCGTTTGGATTTCTATATCAAAGAAGGTAAATTGGTTGAAGCTCAGCGCTTGGAGCAACGCACACGTTTTGACATTGAAATGTTGTCCGAGTTGGGTTTTTGTAAAGGCATTGAAAATTATTCTCGGCATCTTTCGGGAGCAAAACCAGGAGAGGCCCCTCCCACCTTAGTCGATTACTTACCTCCAGATGCATTGATGTTTTTGGATGAGAGTCATGTGCTCATTGGGCAACTCAATGGCATGTACAACGGCGACAAGGCGCGTAAATCAACTTTGGTGGAGTATGGTTTCCGTCTGCCATCCGCGATGGATAACCGCCCACTCAAATTTGAAGAATTTGAGAAAAAAATGCGCCAAGTTATTTTTGTGTCAGCCACCCCAGCAAACTACGAAGAGGCTCATGCTGATAAGGTGGTTGAGCAAGTAGTTCGACCGACCGGTCTGGTGGATCCTGTGATTCATGTCAGGCCTGCTGCCACCCAAGTGGATGATGTCCTTTCAGAAATTCATGCGCGGATCAAAGTGGGTGAGCGAGTGCTGATAACGACATTGACCAAACGCATGTCTGAGCAATTGACAGATTTCATGTCGGATAATGGGATTAAGGTGCGTTACTTGCATTCAGACATTGATACGGTGGAGCGAGTTGAGATTCTGCGTGATTTGCGTTTGGGTGTGTTTGATGTGCTCATAGGTATTAACCTCTTGCGCGAAGGGTTGGATATTCCTGAAGTTTCTTTGGTGGCCATTTTGGATGCCGATAAAGAGGGCTTCTTGCGCTCTGAGCGCAGTCTGATTCAGACCATTGGCCGAGCAGCAAGAAACGTCAATGGTACGGCCATTTTGTATGCCGATAAGATGACCGATTCCATGAAAAAAGCCATTGATGAGACGGAGCGCCGCCGGACGAAGCAAACTGAATTTAATCGAGTGCATGGCATAGAGCCTAAGGGTGTTGTTAAACGTATCAAAGATATTATTGATGGTGTTTATGACGTGGATGAGAAGCGTCAAGAGCTAAAATACGAGCAAGAAAAAGCTCGCTACGAAGACATGAGTGAAAAACAGTTGGCCAAAGAAATCAAACAACTGGAAAAGCTCATGGTGGAGCATGCTAAGAACCTTGAATTTGAAAAAGCAGCTCTGGCCAGAGATCAATTATTAAAGCTAAAGGCCATGGTGTTCGGGGCTGAGTTGCATGACACGATTCAATTGAATGGAAATTAAGAATGTTGGGTTTGAAAGATATCCGTCGCCTCTGGGGACGCTGGCAAGATTCAAGAGATGCCTCTCAGGCATTGGATAGTTTATTGATTGTTCCAGACGTTTCTGCCAGCTTAGCTGATCGCAATCGTTGGCTGGTTGAAGTGGCGTATTGGTTAAGACGCTCTGAAAAGAAATCTCCCAACAAATCATCTGGTGACTCAGCTAAGGTAATGACGATTGAAGAGGGTCATCCCGAGCATGCACGCTTGAGAGCTTTTTTAAAATTATTGGATCAGCGTCCTGAAGCCAAGTTAAAAATTGCAAAACTACTGCGTAGCATTCTTAAAGAAAACGATGCGCTTTCATTGCTATGCGATACAGGTGTGGCAACCAAGCCTAGTTTTTGGGGTGAGGTGGTTGACCGTATTCAAAATCGTTTAATTGCTCCGCCACCTAATAAACCTGAATTAGCAGTTTTATTTAGTTTGGGCTTTGTCGGTGAGCATGATGCGAGTTGGGTTCATGATTTGGATGCGAGTATGCTCCAAAGCCTCCATGACTTGGTGCATTTTGAGGAGCAAGTCAGTGAAGCCAGTTCTTTATTTAAAGATATGGCTGAAGCAATTCATATTTTGATTAGCTATATTGGTGCTTCAGGTCTTAGCTATTCGGTGCGGTCGCGCTTGCGAGAGGTCAGCGGTCAACATTCACCTTTTTACCGATTGGGTAAGTTGGCTCGGGAAATTCTAAAAGATGAACCTCGCCTGAGTGAACATGTTTACCAAGCTCATTTAAAAGATTTTCACGAAGTCATCAATGCTTGCTATGTCGCCTGCGACGACGTCTACAGTCATTTAGACGAAAACGGCGTTTCGATTGAAACCGTTTTTCAGGTAGAAACCATGCGTTTGCGTTTAGCTCGAGTAGAACTTCTTTTGAATGCATGGTTATACCGTGATCAAACAGAAAACTATGCCAAGCTGGTGGCCGATCTTATTTTGACCGTTCAAGGACATCGCAGTATTCGTCGTTTGGCTGAACAATCGTTTGCATTGCTGTCTCGTAAGGTGGTTGAGCGCAGTGCTGAGGCAGG
Organism: Polynucleobacter sp.; assembly: GCA_023257325.1. Taxonomy (GTDB): domain Bacteria; phylum Pseudomonadota; class Gammaproteobacteria; order Burkholderiales; family Burkholderiaceae; genus Polynucleobacter. Next base: position 7,079 of record JALRCP010000036.1, read on the forward strand.
TGATCATTACATTGCGGGTTCTCGCAAAGAGTACTTCTCAATGCTGAAGAAATCATTGGGTGGTGGAGCCATTATTTCAGGAACGGTTTATTTAAAGTTTCTGATTGTCAATTTAGGTTTGGTCCGTTTTTTTGAGAACATCTTATTGGCCGTGAACTATGCAGGTAGCTTTTTATTGATTCAATTTGCCAATTTCACTTTGGCGACCAAGCAACCTGCAATGACTGCACCAGCACTTGCGCAACTATTGGATGGGGTTCATACCAAACAAGGGCTAGAGGAATTTGTAGATCGTGCCATTGCTTTAATGAGATCTCAAGCCGCTTCAATTTTTGGTAATTTGGCCATGGTGGTACCGTTGGTGATTGCGATACAAGTGGGCATCATGCTTCTGTTGGGAAGCCCCACGATGAGTGCGGTCAAAGCGCAGGCGATTTTTCACAGTGTGTCACCTTTTAGTGCCGCATTCATTTTTGCCGCATTCACTGGCGTTCTTTTGTGGCTTTCAAGTTTGATTGCAGGTCTGGTCGATAACTGGTTTGTATTACATCGCATGCAAGATGTGATTGCCTATAACAGACGCATCAATATTGTTTTTGGAGATATTCGAGCGGCTCGATGGGGGCAGTGGTGGAAAAATAATATCTCTATTGTGGCTGCCAACGTGTCCTTGGGTGTTTTGCTCATTTATGGTCCAACCTTCCTCGGTTTCTTAGGAATAGGCATGGAAATTCGTCACATCACTTTGTCGGCTGGACAGTTTGCTGCGGCTGCCACGGCATTGGGATGGAAAACATTTCTAATGGCGGGATTTTGGTTAGGCATTCTCGGGGTTCTTTTGATTGGTGTTTTCAATGTCATGATCAGTTTTTCTTTGGCGTTTAATATGGCATTGCGTTCTAGAGATTTGCCTGCTTTGGACAGAAGACGCTTATATTCAGCTGTTAGAGGTCGTATTAAAGCTGACTTTAAGTCATTGTTATTTCCACCTAAATAATTGATTTTTAAATATAAAAATATAATAGGGCATCATTTTCTTGAGTACTTGAGCAGTTTTGTAGGGTATCTGATATAGTTGAGCATGAAAGTCAGGTATTAACCCATCCAATCACTCAACAAGGACGAGGTCAGAGATGAGATTAACAACCAAAGGTCGTTTTGCAGTAACTGCGATGATTGATTTGGCATTGCGTGAATCGCAAGGTCCAGTGACGCTTGCCGGTATCAGTCAAAGACAAAATATTTCTTTATCTTACCTAGAGCAATTGTTCGGTAAGTTGCGTCGTTTTGACATTGTTGAAAGTACCCGCGGCCCAGGCGGTGGATACACACTAGCTCGTCGACCTGAGCAAGTCACTGTGGCTGACATCATTATTGCTGTGGATGAACCACTCGATGCCACCCAGTGTGGGGGCAAAGGAAATTGTCATGGTGAAGAGTCCGGTCATGGTCGTTGTATGACCCATGATTTGTGGGCGAATTTGAATCAGAAGATGGTGGAGTATTTAAGTTCTGTTTCTTTGGCTGACTTGGTGAAGCAGCAAGAGGGGCGAGTTCACATTCATGAAAGCAAGATCAAGCTAGAAACTCCTAAAGCTAGCAAGCAAACCGCTGAGGCAAAAAAAGAAACCGAAGCAAAGAAGAAGCCTTTGGCCAATTCAGTTTTTACTTTTGCGCAGCAAATTAACTAAATAACTTATTAATACTGAAAACAATAAAAACGAACGAGATAAAAGGATAAAAGATGTCATCACCCAAAGTAGTTCCGATGTTTAGTCCAGAACATTTTCCGATTTATATGGATTACTCAGCCACAACGCCGATTGACCCTCGCGTGGTGGACGTGATGATTCCTTATTTGCGTGAGCAGTTTGGTAACCCAGCTTCACGCAGTCATGCTTATGGTTGGAGTGCGGAGGAGGCCGTTGAAAACGCTCGCACTGAAGTGGCTAAGTTGGTGGGAGCTGATCCAAGAGAAATTGTTTGGACCAGCGGTGCCACTGAAAGTAATAATTTAGCTATTAAGGGCGCAGCACATTTTTATAAAGAAAAAGGCAAGCACATCATCACTGTAAAGACTGAGCACAAGGCAGTTCTAGATACCTGTCGTGAGCTTGAGCGTGAGGGTTATGAGGTTACATACTTGGATGTATTGCCCAATGGCTTGATTGATTTTGAAGTTTTTAAGGCAGCCGTGCGCCCTGACACGATTGTGGTATCTGTAATGTTTGTCAACAATGAAATTGGTGTGATTCAAGACATTCCAAGAATTGGTGAATTTTGTCGTGAGAAGGGCATCGTGTTTCATGTGGATGCTGCGCAAGCAACGGGCAAGGTAGCCATTGATCTACAAACATTAAAAGTTGACTTGATGAGTTTTTGTGCTCACAAGACTTACGGCCCTAAAGGCATCGGTGCATTATTTGTTCGCCGCAAACCCCGCATTCGTATTGAGGCGCAAATGCATGGGGGTGGTCACGAAAGAGGGATGCGTTCAGGCACTTTGCCTACCCATCAAATCGTGGGCATGGGTGAGTGCTTCCGGATTGCAAGAGAAGAGATGGCCAGTGAAAATGAGCGCATTCGCATGTTGAGAGATCGCCTGTGGAATGGTCTGAACCAAATTGAAGAAGTCTATTTAAATGGTGATATGGATCATCG
>JALRCP010000130.1 GCA_023257325.1 Polynucleobacter sp.
CGCAAGCTCAGCGGACCGCCTCAACGCTTGCCTATTTGGGATTGCTCCGAGTGGAGGTTACCGCGTTTCACCGTAACTAAATACGCTCGTCTCTGTGGCCCTATTCCTCACGTCACCGTGGATGGCCGTTAGCCATCACCCCGTCCTATGGAGTCCGGACTTTCCTCTCCCTTGTGAACAAGGCAGCGGTTGCCTTACCGACTCTGCAACGCTAGTCTAACCGACTATTGTCCAAGCCACTGTTTCACCCGCACGCAAAGGCACGACTGTGCCAGCACCCATAGGGAAGTCTTCAGGAATATCTTGGGTTTGTCGCTTTAATGTCAAACGACCTGTATTTCTGGGAAGTTGATAAAAATCGGGCCCAAAATGACTGGCAAAAGCTTCTAACTTATCTAAAGCATTCGCCGCATCAAATGCTTCAGCATATAAAGGCATGGCGTGCCAAGCCGTGTAGCAACCAGCACAACCACAGGCATTTTCTTTAGTACCCTTGAGATGAGGGGCGCTATCAGTCCCCAAGAAAAATCTTGAATTGCCCGAAGTCGCCACTCGAACGAGTTCGAGGCGGTGTTCTTCTCTTTTTAAAATCGGTAAGCAGTAGTAATGAGGGCGAACTCCACCGCTAAAAATGGCGTTCCGGTTGAACAGTAAATGTTGAGGTGTGATGGTTGCCGCAATCGCACCCATTCTTTTTGTATCGGCTGCTTCAACATATTGCGCTGCTTGTTTGGTCGTGATGTGCTCAAAGACAATCTTCAAACCCGGGTGACGTGAACGCAAAGGCTCTAACACTTGCTCAATGAATACAGCCTCACGATCAAATACATCAATCTCAGCGTGTGTCACCTCACCATGAACCAACAATGGCATGCCACAGTCTGACATCGCATCCAATGCAGCCGCACATTTTTGAATATCTGTCACACCTGCATCACTATTGGTGGTCGCCCCAGCTGGGTAAAGCTTAAAACCGACCACGCCCGCTTCTTTGGCTCTCTTAACCTGCTCAGGGCTGGTGTTATCAGTTAAATACAAGACCATGAGAGGTTCAAAAGCACTCCCCTTGGGCAAGGCTGAAATGATTCGCTGTCTATAAGCCATCGCCATCTCAGCTGTCGTCACGGGTGGCTTTAAATTAGGCATGATGATGGCCCGCTGAAATTGACTGGCGGTATGCTTTAACAAATCAGGTAAAAATTCACCATCTCTGACGTGCAAGTGCCAATCATCGGGTTGGCAAATCTCTAGGATATCGATTGAACTCATTGGTTAAGACTCAGTATCTATCAGCAAAATTCGGAAGTCATTCACATTCGTTAAAGTTGGTCCAGTATGAACTAAAGTGTTCAACTCTTTAAAAAAACCAAAACTATCGTGCTGACTTAAATAATTTTTCACAGCTTGCTGCTGGTTTTTCATCAACTCTCTTGACTCTGGGGTAAACCAAGCGCCCGCATTATTTTCACTGCCATCAATGCCATCTGTATCAGCAGCCAAGGCTGAAAGAGATTTCAAATCTTCTGTGCTGGCATAAAGTGCCAATAAAAATTCACTGCACCGACCTCCACGACCTTTCATACCCGCAGGAATTGTCACGGTGCACTCGCCCCCTGAGAGCAAAGCAACCGGCTTTTTAAATGGCTGATTGTGTAAATAAATTTCTCTGGCAATTGCGGCTTGCATCAGTGCCACATCTTTGGCTTCCCCCATAACCGTGTCACCCAAAATGACTGGCTCCACACCTTGTGATCGCACGTAATCTGCGGCAGCCTCAAGACAAGCGTGTGCAGTCGCTAGCAAGTGGTTATGAATATTTTTAAAGATAGGGTCACCTGCTTTAGGGGTTTCAGGTTTATGACCATTCAATCCTTGCTGTAAATAATTCATAACTGCAGCAGGGATTTGCCCCTGCAATAAACCAAAATCCTTCAAAATTTGTAAGGCGTCTGCAAACGTTGAATCATCCGGCGCGCAAGGACCACTAGCAATACTGGATGGGTGATCGCCAGTGACATCAGAGATCAAAAAGGCATCGACCTTTGCTCCACGCTTGGCTGCCTCTCGGGCCATGTGACCACCTAGAATGGCAGATAAATGTTTGCGCACAACATTCATTTGACCAATTGGGGCCCCTGACATCAATAAGGCTTGTGTGGTGGCCCTTAAATCTTCAATCGTTAATCCCTCTGCCGGAAGTGTCAACAAACTAGAACCACCTCCAGAAATCAAAGCAATCAATTGATCTCCTGGCTGCAACGTTTTAATGAGTTCTAGCGTTTCTTGAGCGCCCCGCATACCGGCATCATCTGGTACTGGATGCCCTGCCTCAATCACTCGAATAGATTGCGTAGGTAAACCATGTCCATAACGCGTGATGACCATGCCCTCTAAAGTAGCTTGAGGCCATTCAGTTTTTGCATAAGTTTCTAGAGCTAAAGCCATCGAAGCAGCTGCTTTGCCAGCCCCCAAAACCAGACAACGTCCTTTTAAGGGCTGAGGGAATACTTGCTTTAAGCCAGACGGCAAAATGACTTGAGGATCAGCTGTTTTCAAAGCACTTGAAAAAGCTTTTTGCAAAAAGTCCGATGTGTTTTTTAGAGCCATACTTAGATATTAGCTGATTTGAGATTGTTGAACTTGCCACATATCCCAATATCGTCCTTTTAGGGCAAGAAGCTCCTCATGAGTGCCCTTTTCAATAATTGAACCCTCATCCATGACCAAAATCTGATCAGCGTAAATAATGGTTGATAGGCGATGGGCAATAATAAGTGTGGATCGATTTTGCGCTAAAGCCATCAATTCTTTTTGAATGGCTCGCTCCGTTTCAGAATCTAAAGCAGAGGTGGCTTCATCAAAAATTAAAAAGGCAGGATTTTTCAGTAGCGTTCTAGCAATTGCCACACGTTGCTTCTCACCACCTGATAGTTTCAATCCTCGCTCTCCCACCGCTGATGCATAACCTTGTGGCAAGGAAACAATAAAGTCATGAATTTGGGCTGCACGGGCTGCCGCCTCAATCTCTTCTTGAGAGGCTCCTGGCTTGCCATAAGCAATGTTATAGGCAATCGTGTCATTGAATAAGACAGTGTCTTGTGGAACGATACCGATTGAAGCTCTCAAACTTTTTTGTGTCACCTGATTGATATTTTGCTGATCAAAAGAAATCGCACCACCCGTCACCTCATAAAAGCGGAACAACAACCTCGCTAAAGTACTCTTACCGGCACCACTGTGACCCACCACGGCAGTTGTTTTGCCCGGCAAGATTTCAAAATCAATATTTTTTAATATTTGACGATTCGCTTCATACGAAAAAGAGACATTCTCAAACTGAACATGAGGCCCCTTTGATGGGTCAGTAATGACTAATTCTTGGGCATATGAATGATCAGCAATTTCTTGATCAGTTCCTAACAATTTAAACATGCGATCCATGTCTGTTAATGCCTGCTTAATCTCTCGGTAAATCACACCCAAGAAATTCAGCGGTATATATAACTGAATCATTAATACGTTGACTAAAACCAAATCACCCAAAGTCATTGAACCATTCGCAACCCCAACTGTGGCTTGCCACAAGATCAAGATCAAACCAAGTGCAATGATGGTTTGCTGACCAACGTTTAAAACGGCCAAAGAACGTTGCGACTGAATCGCAGCCTCACGATATCTACGCAAGTTCTCATCGTAGCGACGCGATTCATACGTTTCATTGCCAAAATATTTAACTGTCTCAAAATTGATTAATGAATCAATGGCCCGTTGATTGGCTTTGGAATCTAATTCATTCATTTTTTTGCGGTACTGAGTTCGCCACTCTGTCACCACAATCGTAAAAATGACATACAAGACCAAAGCAACCAAGGTAATAATTGCAAACCAATAGTTGTATACCCAAATGAAATAGCCCAGTACCAAAGTTAGCTCAACGATTGTCGGCAATATGCTGTAGAGCGAATAAGAAATTAAGGACTGTATTCCTCGGGTTCCTCGCTCAATATCTCGCGTCATACCACCCGTTTGTCTTGATAAATGAAATCTCAAGGACAACCCATGCAAATGCTCAAAAACTTGCAAGGCCAAAGTTCTCACGGCACTTTCAGTGACTCTTGAAAATATTAATTCACGCATTTCCGTGAATAAAGATGCAGACAATCTAAGCAATCCATAGGCCACGATTAAGGCCATTGGTACAACCACCAGAGCTTGCGCCTCTGACGGCACATCCATGGCATCAATCATTTTTTTTAATAAGATGGGCACACCCAAATTGGCCACTTTGGCGGCAATCAAACAAGACAAAGCAAGAATGACGCGCCCTTTAAAGGTCCACAAATAGGGCAATAAATTGGCAATCACCTTCCAATCACTGCTTTTAGAGGCAGTCTGACTGTTTTGCGACTCTTGATTCAACATGTGTCTCATGATTTTTTCTTCTAATTAATCATCAATCATTCAAATTGGGCATATCTTTATCTCGAGTACCTACCGTGAGGAAAATCAAGAGTAAGCGCACAAATCCATAGCTGACCCAATTAAATGCTTTGGCAATGAGCGGTCTTTGCGAATAGAGATCAGAATCGACTTTAATTCCTTTCTCTAATGCTTGGTCTTCTATTTTCCATCTAATTTCTTTCACCACAGGATGATTTCTAATCACCAAGTTTGCTTCATGATTTAAAAGAAATGACAAATGGTCACAATTGGAAGATCCCAAAGTTGCCCACCTTCGATCAACCACCATGGCCTTGGCATGAAGCAAGCCCAATGGGTACTCATAAATATTGATATTGGCTGCTAAAAATTGGCCATACAAACTAGGCACAGACCAATTCAATACTTTGAATTCATCTCTCCCCAGAAGCAAATTAACAACAACACCTCGCTCCGCAGCTCTGATAAGTGCTTTTCTAAAACGCCGCCCCGGCATGAAATATGGGGTAACTAGCCATATTTCCTCTCTTGATTGCCCAATGGCTTTCAGATAGGCGCGCTCAATATCGCGGCGATGATGCAAGTTATCTCTGGCAATAAACGCCAAGCTGGCTTTTTGGCCATGACGAATACCTAGAAAGTGACTGGTACTCCAGGGTAATTCTTGATCAAGAATTCGCTTGAGGATATTGCGAGGATGAAGTGCATTAGGTTGCATCCTTTGCCATTGTCTTAAAAAAGTGGCGTGCACTTTTTCTACAATTTTCCCAGTCGCTTTTAACGACAGGTCCCATCTCAAGCCGCTTAATTTTTCACCATCAGCAGTTTGGTTATCAGCACAAATATTAATTCCGCCAACAAAAGTCTCAACTTCATCAACCACGACTAATTTACGATGAGTTCTCGAAAAGCCAAAGCGCCCAAACCATGCAGGGTTGTAATGCACCAGCTGTACACCTGAGTCATAAAATTGCTGCTCAAACACGAATGGATTTGAGCCAAGCCAATCAATAATCACTTTGACATCCAAGCCTCTTAAAGCGGCTGAAATCAATAACTCAGCAACACGCTTAGCCTGATCATCTGAAGAAAAGATATATGTTTCAAGATATATCGACTTTTTAGCGTTGGCGAGTGAGGCTTCTAATGTGGAAAAATAGTTTTTCCCACCCTCTAATAATTCAAGGTTATCAATCGCTTGCCAACGATCTTTTCTTAATAAAGACATGACTTCATTCTAATCAGAATTGAGTCTTAAGATGGCCTCTCGATTACTGGGAGAAAAACACAATTGAGCGGCAAGCTCCGCGGGTTCCCAACGATAAGATAAGTGCTCTCTGGGTGCTAAATGAATGGGGCTATTACTAGGAACACAAACCTTGAACCAATGCTCTCTATTTGAAACAACTCCTGGCGGATAACGATGACGCCATTCTGGGTAAATTTCATACTCAATTGCATGACTCATAGAAACCAAAGAGTTTGGCTGAAGGCATTTCACATCAATGCCAGTTTCTTCAAACAACTCTCTTGCCGCAGCTTCAATGAGAGGCTCATTGACATCATCTAAGCTACCCGTTACGGATTGCCAATAGCCTGGATGATCGGCGCGTTCTAGCAACAACACCTCGTTGCTAGCCGTGTAAATGACGACTAGTACCGAGATAGGAATTTTCATGCGGGCATTTGAGTATTGCGTAAACGAATGTGTAACTCACGTAATTGCTTTTCATCCACAGGACTTGGCGCTTGCGTTAACAAACACTGAGCTCTTTGGGTTTTAGGGAATGCAATCACATCACGAATTGACTCTGCGCCAGTCATCATCGTCACAATACGATCCAAACCAAATGCAATACCACCATGAGGAGGAGCACCATATTGAAGAGCATCTAATAAGAAACCAAATTTTGCTTGAGCTTCTTCAGGACCAATCTTCAAAGCGCGGAATACCTGACTCTGAACAGATTCTTTATGGATACGAACTGAACCACCACCAATTTCCCAACCGTTCAAAACCATGTCATAAGCTTTTGCCAAACACTTACCAGGATCAGTTTCTAAATAATTGAGGTGTTCATCCTTGGGACTTGTGAACGGATGGTGGCAAGCAACCCAACGAGCCGCATCCTCATCATATTCAAACATAGGAAAGTCAACAACCCACATTGGCTTCCAAACTTGCTCCATTAAGCCATTCTCTTTAGCCCAGGCAGAGTGACCGATTTTCAAACGCAAGGCGCCAATCGCATCATTAACAACTTTTGCCTTATCAGCACCGAAGAAAATAATGTCGCCATCTTTAGTGCCTGTTCTCTTTAGAATTTCAGTAATGGCTGCATCGTGTAAATTTTTAACAATCGGGGACTGCAGGCCATCACGACCTTTGGCTAGTTCATTAACCTTAATCCAGGCTAGTCCTTTGGCCCCATAAATGGCAACAAATTGAGTGTAATCATCAATATCGCTACGACTAATTACAGCGCCGCCAGGAACACGTAAACCTACTACCCGACCATTCTCTTGATTTGCAGGTCCTGAAAACACTTTAAAGTCCACATCCTTCATCACATCCGTTAATTCAGTGAACTCCAACTTCACACGAAGATCAGGCTTATCAGAACCAAAACGTGCCATAGCCTCTGAATATGCCATCACTGGGAAAGGATTGGCTAGTTCAACATTCATCACTGTTTTGAAAATATGGCGCACCATATTCTCAAACAAATCACGAATCTCATATTCGTCCAAGAATGCTGTTTCACAGTCGATTTGAGTAAATTCAGGTTGACGATCGGCTCTCAAATCTTCATCACGAAAACACTTCGTGATTTGGTAGTAACGATCAAAACCTGCGACCATCAATAATTGCTTAAACAACTGTGGAGATTGAGGTAAAGCAAAGAACTGACCATCATGAACTCGAGAAGGAACCAAATAGTCACGCGCCCCTTCAGGGGTACTCTTGGTCAACATCGGAGTTTCAATATCAATGAACCCAGCTTGATCAAGATACTTTCTAGTTTCAATTGCTACGTTATAGCGCAAACGCAAATTCTTTTGCATTTGTGGACGACGCAAATCTAGGACACGGTGAGTTAAACGAGTTGTTTCAGAAAGATTGTCATCTTCCAAATGGAATGGCGGGGTTACAGATGCGTTGAGAATATTTAATTCATGACATAACAATTCAACTTTGCCACTTGCCAAATCATTGTTTTCTGTACCTGCAGGACGCGCACGCACCAAACCTTTGATCTGCACACAAAACTCATTGCGTACTTGCTCGGCTACAGAGAACATTTCTTTGCGGTCTGGATCACAAACCACTTGAACAAATCCGTCGCGATCTCTTAAATCAATAAAAATTACGCCACCATGATCACGGCGACGATTAACCCAACCTGCTAAGGTAACTTGTTGTCCAATTAAAGACTCTGTGACTTGGCCACATTGATGGCTACGCATTGACATAAAACTTCCTACTTTGCTGATGGGACTGAATGATTTAAAGGAGGTACTGAGCCCATTGAAACAATATGTTTTAGAGCTTCTTCAACACCCATATCAAGCTCAATGATGTCCGCGCGCGGAACAATCATAAAAAAACCTGACGTTGGATTGGGTGTGGTTGGTAAGAACACATTCACGTGTTCGCCATTAAGTTTTTTTGAAACTTCATCGGCAGGTGTACCCGTTAAAAATGCAATGGTCCATGACCCATTTCTTGGATACGGAATTAAAACTGCCTTTCTAAATGCATTGCCTTTGCTTGAAAAAAGAGTTCCTGATACCTGTTTAACGCTGGAATAAATCGATTTAACAATCGGAATCCGCACAATGATTTGATCCCACCATCGAATCCACCATTGGCCAGCAAAATTAGCTGCAAACACTCCTGTGATCAGAATAATGCCAACCACAATCAAGATTCCTACCCCTGGTAAGTTTCTAAAAGACTGTAAGGCAGGCTTTTGATCCATTGGCATCACAGCCAATAAAGCTGACATCACTGAACCGAACACACCGTCCAAAACAGATAGGCCCCAAGTAATCACCCAAATGGTGATTGCCAAAGGAGTCCAAACTAAGATGCCAGCAATAAAATATTTTTTCATGGAGCTTGAAATTATAGGGCTTTAGCTCAACCAAATGAGCGTAAATAAGGTGCCACCCAACAATCCGCTTAAGAAAAGTATGCTGCCCCAAATGATTCTTTTGGTTTTTTGTTGTTCCAAGATCAGCTTGGCGAGCAAGACTTCATTACCACCATCTTTATTTTGATTTTGAGATTCTAGCCATTGGGCAAGAAGTCTGGGGATAGTAGGCACTAACTTAGCCCAGTGAGGAGCTTCCGATTTAATCCGGTCAATAAAACCTCGAATGCCTATTTGCTGATCAACCCAACGCTCTAAAACTGGTTTAGCTGTTTTCCACAGATCCATGTCTGGATCTAACTGTCTACCGAGACCCTCGACGTTTAAAAGCGTTTTTTGCAATAAGGTTAGCTGAGGCTGAATTTCAACATTGAAACGTCTGGATGCTTGGAATAAACGCATTAAGACAATCCCTAGAGATATTTCTTTAAGCGGTCGATCAAAGTAGGGTTCACAAACAGCTCGAACAGCACCCTCTAACTCTTCTACCCGTGTCTCTTTGGGCACCCAACCAGATTCAATGTGCAATTCAGCAACACGTCTGTAATTGCGATTAAAGAAAGCCAAAAAGTTTTGTGCTAAATAATTTTTATCTGAGTCTGATAAGGCACCCACAATGCCAAAATCTAATGCAATGTATCGTCCAAAAGTTTCCGGGGCCACGCTCACAAAAATGTTTCCTGGATGCATATCTGCATGGAAAAATCCATCTTGAAAGACTTGGGTGAAAAATATCTCAACACCATCTGAGGCCAGTTTTCTTAAATCAACACCAGCCGCCTTCAGATCATCTAATCTTGAAATCGGAATACCATGCATGCGCTCCATGACCATGACATTCATGCCACACAAATCCCAATACATCTCAGGAATGATGAGTTTTGTGGACCCCTCGAAATTACGACGTAATTGACTTGCATTGGATGCCTCACGCATCAAATCCAATTCATCGTGCAAGTAGGTATCAAATTCATCAACGTTTTCTCTCGGCTTTAAGCGCTTACCATCTCGCCAGAGTTTTTCAACCAAGCCAGCCAGTACTCGTAAAAGTGCCAAGTCACTCTCAATGATTGGCAAGATACCTGGGCGCAAGACCTTGATAGCAACCTCTTTACCATGCCACTCAGGATATTTATCAGTCCCTTTTAAAACAGCGAAGTGAACTTGAGCAACTGACGCACTGGCCACAGGTTTTTCATCAAAAGAAATAAAGACCTCGGAAAGTTTTTTACCCAATGAGGCTTCAATCAGTTCAATTGATTTTGCTTCTGAAAAAGGTGGCACCTGATCTTGCAATTTTGCAAGTTCATCAGCGATATCTAGTGGCAATAAATCACGGCGCGTTGATAAAACTTGTCCAAATTTAACGAAAATAGGACCCAGCGCCTCAAGGGCTAAGCGCAAACTCTCCCCGCGAGTAAAACCTCCAGGAGTCAACAAAGAGAAACCCGTCAAAATAATTTTGATCAGACCTGGCTTTAAGCTATCTCGAATAATTCTTAAAAGACCAAAACGCCAAACGGTGTAAAGAATCTTTAATAGACGTAGAAACTGTCTCACAAAGACCCTTCCATTAAACGCTCAATGCGCTTCTCAATTCGATCCACATCATCACGCAAGCGGCGTATTTCTTCCTTATGTCGCACCAATTCATTCCTTTTAACCAGCGTTGGTTTCTCATGAACCAAATATTCTAAAACGCTTGCACCAAGATCCTGTGCAACTTCCTGTCCAAAATGCTGGCTCTTCTTAAAAGACTGAACAATTCGATGGGCCATCGCATCCCCCACCAATTTAGATAAATCTTCCTCAACTTCCCAGCGTAATTGGCTGGCTAACGTTGAAACGGTTTGAGCAAGGTCCACATCGCCAGAAACCTTGATGTGGCGTATGGCAGCTTCTTTGCCACCAGCCATGTAGGCGTTGAATACTTCAGTGCCAATCACTAAAGTGACGTTCGGTTCATCAACCTTTGCTTGAGATAGTGCAAAGTTTGCCTGATCAGTAATATCTAAAGTGAGGTCAGTTACAGGCAAAACCAGTTTGATTGTTTTACCTTTTTGCTTTTGCAAAAGTTCACTGGCCCAAATTTCTTGGGCCAGTAAATAATTTAGAGCATGAACAATTGTTTTCAGATTAGACCAGTTGTTGAATGCCAGCCAATACCCAACCACCCTGACCGTTCACTGGCTTGGTTAAGTTCCAAACTTCAACAAATGATTCTGCTGGACCATCAGCTTGTTCACGAATCATGCCGGAGAAGCGAACGCTTGCCAGATACACATCTAACAAAGATTCAACCCCTAAAAGCTCAGCCTCTAATGTGAGAACTTCTGTTCTGTTTTGAACAGTTGCTCTTGCTTCAAGATCTTGGCGCAACTCCTCAAACATCTCGGCTGTAGCAAACTCTTTTAGTTTTTCTAAATCGCCACGATCCCATGCGTCTTGTAGATGCACAAAATGCTTTTTAGCGTTTAACAAGAATGACTCTTGATCAAATCCATTGATAGCAACCTCTGGCGCACTTGGTGTAGCAACTGAGCCAGAATAGCTTGAACTTGAAGTTGGAGCTGAAACCGGCTCTTGACGTTCAAAACGATTTTGATCTTCCCACTGAGGAGCACCCGCAGGACTTGTCTTGTAAGTCGCCTGGCCATTGTTTGCAAAACGGCGGAATAACCACAACCCCACCATCGCAATAGCCATCACGATGAGAATACCCATGAAGAAAGAGGCAGCTGCCTCACCCAAGCCAAAGTGGGATAGCAACCAACCCAAACCCAAACCTGCTGCCAAGCCACCTAAAATGCCACCCATGCCAAAACCTTTTTTTGGTTGAGCTGCTGGCGCTTGCGCAGGTTTAGCGGCAGTGGCTGGTTGCGCTGCAGGAGCTTGCGCAGGCTGAGCAGGTGCGGCTTGTTGCTTTTGCGTCACACTTTGAGATTGTTTACCCATGCTCTTAGAGCCGCCCATGCGCTTTGCTTCCGCATCAAAAGACGCTCCCATCATCACAAAGGAAGAAAGCACTAAATAAACAAAACTTTTCTTGAACATCTTGGACCTCTTTTCAATAATTCATGAAATATCAGTACTTATAACCGATATGTAACGCAACAATACCACCTGTTAAAGAGTGATATTCAACCTGATCAAATCCCACATCTTCCATCATGGTTTTTAGAGTCTCTTGATCCGGATGCATCCGAATGGATTCTGCCAAATATCGGTAACTATCAGCATCACCGGCAACCTTCTGACCTAACCAAGGAAGAATCTTAAAAGAGTAAGCATCGTAGATTGGCTTTAAGGCTTCAACGGGTTTAGAAAACTCCAAAACCATCACCTTGCCACCAGGCTTGATGACCCGAAGCATTTCTTTAAGCGCAACTTCTTTGTGGGTCATATTTCTAAGACCAAAAGCCACCGTTGTTAAATCAAAATAATTATTTGGGAATGGGATTTGCTCTGCATCTACTTGTACGCAAGGCAAGTGATAGCCTTTATCTAGCAAACGATTTCGCCCATACCCCAACATAGAAGCATTGATATCCGTTAACCAAACTTGACCGCCGGTCTCGCGTTCTAGACCCACTGACTTTGCAAAACTGAGAGATAAATCGCCAGTACCGCCTGCAATATCTAAAATTTTTTGGCCAGGTCGAACCGCAGCTTGATTAATGGTGAAGTGCTTCCAAATACGATGCAATCCACCTGACATCAAGTCATTCATGATGTCGTACTTATTCGCTACGGAATGGAAAACCTCAGCAACTTTGCTTGCTTTTTCAGTCTCATCAACCGTTTTGTAACCGAAATGTGTTTGAGCCATTTTGAATTAATGTCCACCACAAGAATGTCCAGCATCCTTAGTCTTAGTCATTGGGGCATCACGATCAACGCCGGCTTGCTCTACGCGATTGAGATAGTCTTGCCACATTTCCTCTTGATTGACACACATTTCGTATAGATATTCCCAAGAATAAATACCAGAATCATGGCCATCCGAAAAAATCGGCTTGATGGCGTAGTGACCAATTTGCTCAATGCTTGTAATCACTACATTGCGCTTACCTGTTTGCAAAGTCTCTTGACCGACACCGTGGCCCCTAACTTCAGCAGAAGGTGACCAAACTCTCAAAAATTCAAATGGCAATTGGTATGTTTGAGTTTCATAAGCAAGCTCTAAAACTTTGGATTGCTGATGAACCACAATATTTTGAGGCAACGGTGCTTTTATGGAAGTATTCATCTTTTATACCAAGACCCTTTCAATACCACCTTGATTAGCATTTTTTACATAATCTGCCATCCAATTAGAGCCTAACAAATGATTGGCCATCTCAACTACGATGTAATCTGCTTTGGTACCAGAGTCCTCATCATAGCGTGATAAACCTTGCAAGCAAGAAGGACAACTTGTTAACACCTTCACTTGACCTTCAAAGTCAGACTTCAAACTCTCAGCACCTTTTTTCATCTCTATTTCTTTTCTAAAGCGTACCTGAGAAGAAATGTCTGGACGCGTAATGGCCAAGGTGCCAGATTCACCGCAACAACGATCATTTTTCGCAATGCTGGTGCCATCTTCTGTTGTGACCAAGCTATTGACCGTTTTCAATGGATCTTGAAGTTTCATTGGGCTGTGGCAAGGGTCGTGATACATATAACGAACACCTTTGGCACCCTCCAACTTAATTCCTTTTTCTAACAAGAATTCATGGATATCAATGATTCTGCAGCCAGGGAAAATTTTCTCAAATTCATATCCAGCTAATTGGTCGTAGCAAGTGCCACAAGAAACAACCACTGTTTTGATATCTAAATAATTCAAAGTGTTGGCCATTCGATGGAAGAGCACTCGATTATCTGTGATGATTTTGTCTGCTTTGTCAAAATCACCAGAGCCTCTTTGTGGATAACCACAACATAAATAACCAGGCGGCAAAACAGTCTGTACACCAGCGTGCCAAAGCATGGCTTGCGTGGCCAAACCAACTTGAGAGAACAAACGTTCTGAGCCGCAACCTGGGAAGTAGAAAACTGCTTCAGTGTCTACTGAGGTTGTTTGGGGATTACGAATGATTGGCACCACATCAGCATCTTCAATATCTAAAAGTGCGCGAGCTGTCTTCTTTGGAAGATTGCCTGGCATTTTTTTATTGATGAAATGAATTACCTGCTCTTGAATTGCAGGCTTACCGACGGTTGAACCAGGCTTCGCAGTTTGTGCTTTGGCAAACTTTTTCAAAACGTCATGCGCCAAACGCTGGGCCTTGTAGCCCCATTCAATCATTAATTTGCGCGTCAACTGAATGGTTTCTGGGTTGGTCGCATTCAAGAAGAACATGGCAGCGCTTGCCCCAGGGTTAAAGCGCTTTTGACCCATTTTGCGCAATAAATTACGCATATTCATGGTGACATCACCAAAATCAATCTTGACAGGGCAAGGTGTCACACATTTGTGACAAACCGTGCAATGGGCCGCCACATCATCAAAGGCTTCCCAATGCTTCACCGAAACACCTCTGCGAGTCTGCTCTTCATACAAGAAAGCTTCAACCAA
>JALRCP010000058.1 GCA_023257325.1 Polynucleobacter sp.
GTAATTGGATTTGCTTTTATCTGGCTGGCTCTTGCAGTACTAAGTAGAGACCTTTATCGATCAAGCCGTCCGCCGGAATCGTGACAAGGAAGACGAGTGCGGTGCGCCACTGCGGAGGTCGCGTCGCGATCCAGATGGCTATGGGGACGGACAGCACGAGGCAGACGACAGCCGTCACGAGTGAGTAGAGCGCCGAGTTGAAGAAGATCACATCAAGCCTGCAGTCACAGCGGAAGGGCGCTTGGATTTATGGCAAATTGCCATGAAGCCTGGTAAGCCATTGGCTTTTGGTGCAGTCAAAAAGCAGGGAGCAGATCACTTAGAAACCTGGTTCATGGGTTTGCCAGGTAATCCAGTTTCGAGCTTTGTGACTTTCATGTTGTTTGTGAGGCCTTTTATAGCCAAGTTGCAAGGAAGAAATCATCTCGCTGCCCCTAGCATGATGATGCGAGCTGATTTTGACTGGTTAAAACCAGATCGTCGCAACGAGTTTTTAAGAGTGCGCCTCAATGACCAGGGAGGTTTAGACCTATTCCCCAATCAGAGTTCTGGTGTCATGACCAGCGCTGCTTGGGCTGATGGATTGGTTGATAATCCCCCCGAAAAGGTCATTCGTCAGGGCGATTGGGTCAAATATCTCCCTTTCTCTGGAATGATTTAAGCTATCACCATGAAAATCACGATTAAATTCTTTGCTTCTTTGCGTGAGGCACTTCAAACTTCTGAAGAGTCATTTGAAGTGCCTGCGGGCATTCACACATTGACGCAATTGCGATCCCATTTGATGACCCGAGGCGAAGTATGGGCCGATGTCTTGGCTGAGGGTAAAGCAGTTCGAATGGCTCTTAATCATGTGATGGTGGATGGCTCGACTGCTTTGCAAGATCGAGCAGAAGTTGCATTTTTCCCACCAGTGACAGGCGGTTAAGAGATGCCTGTTCGCATACAAACTCAAGATTTTGATCTCTCATCTGAGATTAAACAGTTGCGTGCCGGAGATCCCCGTGTAGGTGCCGTGGCTGCTTTTGTAGGCACAGTGCGTGATCGCAATGACGGAGCTGATGTCGCTGCCATGACGTTGGAGCATTACCCAGGCATGACAGAAAAGTCTCTTGAGGAAATTATTCAAAAAGCCAAGGCTCGCTGGGATATTTACGATGTGTTAATCATTCATCGAGTTGGACCGTTGCAGATTGAGGATCAGATTGTTTTAACCGCGGTTACCAGTGCTCATCGTGGTGAGGCATTCGCTGCCTGTGAATTTGTCATGGACTATTTAAAGACTTTGGCGCCTTTTTGGAAAAAAGAGGACACGCCAGAGGGCGCTCGTTGGGTGGATGCTCGTTTAAGCGATGATGAAGCGCTTAAAAAGTGGAGCTGAGCTGGGCAAACCATTACTACATCACGCGTTTGAATGGCGGTAGGCCTGCGAGTAGCTTCTTTCCATAGGGTTTTGTTTTGAGGCGTTGATCAAGCACGATGATGGTGGCGTGATCAGTTTCTGTACGAATTCCGCGACCTACCCACTGTTGTAATTTGAGGGCAACGGCCGGTACACTGATTTCGTAAAAAGGATTGCCTTGATTCTTTTCAAGCCACTCAGCTTTTGCTTCTTCAACGGGAGAGTCCGGTGGCGCAAAAGGTAATTTGGTGATGATGACCACTTCACAGAGTTTGCCTGGTAAATCCAAACCCTCCCCAAAACTTTGCATGCCAAACAAAATACTACGCAGCCCTTGGTTGACTCGAGTCTCATGTTGCTGAATCAATTTGCTGCGTGGCATGTCTCCTTGCATGAGGACATCTTGTAAAAAATCATCGGGCAAATCTTCATAGACTTGCTTCATTTGTTTTTTGGAGGTGAACAAAACCAAAGCGCCATGACGCAAGTCAATCAATTGCTCGGGGATGACAGACGATAGCTCTTGTGTATGGTCCTCAGCATTCGCACTGGGGCAAGCTAGCATCTGAGGCACTACGAAGGTACCTTGTTTTTCATAATCAAAAGGGGATTGGGCTTCAAAGGTATTGGTTTTTGGAAACCAATTCAAACCTGTTTGATTTAAAAAGTACTTAAAGTCTCCCAGTGTTTGCAAAGTAGCAGAGGTGAGGATGGCTGCTGAACTGGTGGACCAAAGCGTTTGAGCCAAATTTTGAGCAGCGCTAATCGGAGAGGCATGCAGCTTGAAGTCAAAGGTAGATCCCAAATCCTGCCATTCAATCCATTTGGCAATAGGCGGGTTGGCCTCTGCTTGCATTAGATGCCAAGTGTTGGATAAATTCTCGGTTTTTGATTGGTAACTACCAATTTCTAGAATTGCTGGACTAAATGAATCTTTGTCTAAGCTGTTATTTCTTTGGTCATTGAGCTGCTGCAAAATTTTACTGATGCGATTGTTTAAGGCGATTGCCAGTGGACCCAAGGTTTGCGCATGGCTGGCAAACTCCTCGTTGAGCTCACCATTTTGAAAGCGGTGAATGGCGCGATCATGAGTCACAAAGTTAGATAGTCTGAGCGAGTTAATCAACTGCTTGGTGTGCTGAATTAAATCAGTCGCTTGATCATGGATTTCCTCGACGATTTTCCCCGAGGATTCAGGAAGTAGGGCATCTGCCCTTAGAACTGCGGCCATTATTTTTTCAAGCCATCGTGTGGAAGCTATTAAGCCAACAGAGCATGCAAAATGCTTGATGCCAACCTGTGGTAAGTGATGTGCCTCGTCGAAGATATAGAGAGTTTCAGATGGGTCAGGCAAGATCT
Organism: Polynucleobacter sp.; assembly: GCA_023257325.1. Lineage (GTDB taxonomy): Bacteria > Pseudomonadota > Gammaproteobacteria > Burkholderiales > Burkholderiaceae > Polynucleobacter. The sequence continues at coordinate 2,762 of JALRCP010000058.1, forward strand.
TTGAGCCTGAGGCAATCGTAGAAATCACCAAATCGTGATTGGCCACAATCACATCCGCTTTCACCAGCTCTCGTCTGGCATTGAAATAAGGACATACATTGAAGCGTTGACAGTGTCGACCTAAGCAAGAGCTACGTTCTGCGGCAATGCGTGGCCACATGCTTTCGCTAATTTCGGGTGGTGCAGAGTCCTTTTCCCCATTCCATTGACCTTCGTTTAACGCAGTCAGGGCGTGAGCAAAATGATCGACATCCTTTTCTTTGGGAGGAGTATCCCAATTGGCATCTTCAAAAAGTGCCGATTGTTTGGCTTGACCACTGACTTGTTCCAAACGAATATTGCACGCATAACGACCGCGGCCTTTGGCGAGAGCATACTCAAAAGGAAACGGAGAGAGTTCAGACAAGGCAGGCAAATCTTTTTGGATCAATTGTTCCTGAAGCGCCACTGTGCCAGTGCTGATGATGACCCGCCGATTCATTCGCTTACTAAAGATAATTGCTGGGATGAGATAGCCAAGTGTCTTACCAACCCCTGTTTTGCCTTCAATCACCAAAATGTGATCACCATCTCGAACTTCTTTGCCACTTTTAGCGTGGCTTAGTGTTTGTCCAATTTGAGCAAACATTTGCTCTTGTCCAACGCGAGTTTTAAAACCCGGCCAATGATCTTTGACCGCTTGGTAAAAGGTCTCTATTTGCTCCGAAATTTCTTGTTGGATGCTGTCACTCACGCGAAAAAACCTAATTTAAGGGGTTTGGGGAGTTTTTTGATGGCATTTTCAGCCCTCGAAGCTTCGGAGCGATTGTCATAATCTTTTGAAGCCAGCAAGTGAACAGGGGTTCTGCCACGGGTATATTTGGCACCAGTGCCATTGTTGTGGGCCTTGATGCGGTTTTCCAAGTCATTGGTGATGCCCGCGTAGTAGCTTCCGTCAGAACATTCCAAGAGATATAAACACCAAGACATGCCTTAATGATAAAGCCAGCCAATTATTTGATCTAAATCACTTGAAATTCCTGTAATCATGCCCACATACTGAGCATTGAATATGGGAGAAATCCATGCGACTAGACAAATTAACCAGTAAATTTCAAGAAGCCTTGGGCGAAGCCCAAAGCTTGGCAT
>JALRCP010000108.1 GCA_023257325.1 Polynucleobacter sp.
TAAATTGTATAGCAGTTGTATTTGCCATTCCTTTAATACTAGTTATATTTTCCACCTTTAATTTTAACGCCTTATCTTTCGTTAAAATACCGAAAAAGTTGATATGTTGCGTTCTTCCTGGTGTTTTACTCGCAAAAGCTAAGCGATTTTGCTGGCAAAGAACATTAATTGCGGTTGATTTGCCTGCATTTGAGCGACCAGCAAACGCCACCTCGGGGGTATCCCAGGTAGGTAAGTCAGCCAAGTGATTAATGGTGACGAGAAATTGTGCTTGATGAAGGGTTGACATAGGTGTTTATAGGTTAGACCTATTGTAAAATCTCCCGTTGAGAATAAGTTGTTTATTTAAAAATAAAGATTGAAGAATCTTCGCATCATATACATTCAGAGTGAGAGCACAATGCGCCAAACAATTTCAGCCAAACTACATTCATTGCTTATTGCACTAGGTTTATCTTTAGCAGGTGTGGCCTTTGCCAATGAGCCTGCTAAAGCTCCAGCAGGTCCTGCAAAGCCAGATGCAGCAAAAGGAGAAGCCCTTTATAACGCTGGTGATGCAAAGCGTGGTATCGCTGCTTGTATGGGTTGTCATGGTGCCAATGGCGTGAGTGGCGGCGGTACCTATCCGAAGTTGGCAGGCCAACATGCTGCATACACAGTAAAACAGTTAAAAGATTACAAGGCAGGTAAAGAGCGTCCGAATGCCATCATGGCCGCATTTGCAAGCATGATGACCGATGAAGACATGGCTAACGTGGCTGCTTATTTGGAAAAACAAACCCCAGGTCTTGGCACAGCTAAGAACAAGGCCAGCATTGAATTGGGTCAAAAGATTTACAGAGGCGGTATCGCTTCTAAGCAGGTAGCCGCTTGCGCAGGATGTCACGCCCCGAATGGCGCAGGCATTCCAGCTCAATATCCTCGCTTGGCCGGTCAATGGGCTGAGTACACCGAAGCTCAGTTAGTGGCTTATCGTCAAGGTGATCGTAAGAACAGCGTGCAGATGACTGGGATTGCATCTAGAATGTCAGATGCAGAAATTAAAGCTGTTTCTGATTACATCGCAGGTTTGCGTTAATTCATTTAAACAAACTAGCTCTCATTAAGAGGAGCCCACGAACATGGTTTGTGGGCTTTTTTAATTTTTAAAAGGTCATGGCAAAAAGCGCTACATTCGATACAAATAGCAATTTGAAGAAGTTCAATCGGGCCAGCGTCGAATTACTGTCTTCAATGCGATTTGCGATTGCATTGCTGACCATTATTTCAATTGCTAGCATCATTGGTACGGTGATTAAGCAGGGTGAGCCCTATGCCAATTATGTCAATCAGTTTGGCCCATTCTGGGCTGAGATATTTAATGGCTTAGGGTTGTTTGCTGTTTACACGGCTTGGTGGTTTTTATTAATCCTAGCCTTCTTGGTCGTCTCAGTTTCATTTTGCGTGTTTCGCAATGCCCCCAAAATGTTGGTTGAAGTGCGCGCTTGGAAAGAGCATGTTGAAGAAGGTGGTCTTAGAGCTTTTCATCATCACTTTGAATTTTCAACCGGAGTTTCACATCAACAATCGGCTGCACAAATAGCGGATCGATTGGCCAAAGATGGTTATGCAGTGAAAACTCTGGTGGCTGATGATCATTCGAAGGTTCTTGCAAAAAAAGGGGCTGCCAATAAGTGGGGCTACATTTTTGCTCACAGTGCCATTGTCTTAATTTGCTTGGGTGGTTTATTGGATGGGGATTTGTTTACGCGTGGACAAATTTGGTTTGGTGGCAAGAGTGTTCTGCCGCCCAACACGCAAGGCATGCTAATTGCTGATATTCCAAGTGAACACAAATTAAGTGAGAACAATCCAAGCTATCGGGCCAATATTTTTGTTCCAGAAGGCGGTACCAGTGCAACAGCTTTATTAAGCTCAACCAGTGGCAGCATCATTCAAGAGTTGCCCTTCTCAATCGCACTCAAAAAGTTTCATGTGGAGTACTACAGTACTGGCATGCCTAAACTCTTTATGAGCGAAGTGCTGATTAAAGATCTAGATACTGGCAAAGAAACTGAAGCAAAAATTAAGGTCAATGAACCGATGATTCATCGGGGCGTAGCAATTTATCAATCAAGTTTTGAGGATGGCGGTTCAAAGTTAAAGCTGAAGGCTTATCCAATTCAAGGGGCTGCTAATTCATTGCGCTCAAGTTTTATGGTGAATGGTGAGGTCGGCCAAAGCACGAATCTAAAGTCCAGTGACGGCACCACTTATAGCCTTGAGTTCAGTGGCTTTAGACCCACCAACGTGGAGAATATTGCCAATGCATCCGGTCAGGCTGATGCGAGAGGCGTTGCCACACAGCAGGCTGATAAGGGCTTGGGTAAAGTGTTGGGGGATCGCTTTGGTTCTGGTGCAAAAACCAGCAAGCCATCTGAATTAAAAAATGTGGGCCCTTCAGTTCAATATAAATTGAGAGATGCCTCTGGCCAAGCTCGCGAATTTAGCAATTACATGCAACCACTCTATATCGATGACATGCCAATGTTCATGTTGGGTGTGCGCGAGAGTTCTGCAGAAGAATTCAAATACTTAAGAATCCCAGCAGATGCGGATTTGAGTTTAAAAGAGTGGTTGACATCAAGAAGTTTGTTACAGGATCCAGGCGCAAGACAAAGAGCCGTGCAAAGATTCTCGAATACCATCGGTCAGCAAGCTGGATTTGCTGTGGCACCGCAGATGGTGACGCAATTAAAAGAAAGTGCTACACGATCGATTGAGCTATTTTCAGGCGCCACCACTTTTGCAAAAGAACAGGCTAAAGAAGCAGGTATTAAACCGGGCGGTTTTGCTGCTTTGGGATCATTCATTGACAAAGCAGTTCCAGAAGGTGAGCAACAAAAAGCGGCCGA
>JALRCP010000136.1 GCA_023257325.1 Polynucleobacter sp.
CATGGTCGCTCGTGGCGATTTGGCTGTTGAGGTGGGTAATGCCACTGTGCCTGCTTTACAAAAGAAAATGATTCGCATGGCCCGTGAGGCTAATAAGGTGGTGATTACCGCCACGCAAATGATGGAGTCAATGATTGTTAATCCTGTGCCAACAAGAGCTGAGGTTAGTGACGTTGCTAACGCGGTATTGGATGGTACAGATGCAGTGATGTTGTCAGCAGAAACTGCATCAGGTCAGTATCCAGTAGAGACCGTTCTGCAAATGGCTGCAATCTGTCTTGAGGCAGAGAAGACTGAAGTACATCATCTAGATGCGGACTTCTTTGATCAGAAATTCACGCGCATTGACCAATCTATTGCTTTTGGCGCTTTGTTTACCGCGTATCACTTGGGCGTGAAAGCGATTGCGGCGTTAACTGATTCTGGCTCTACTGCGCTATGGATGAGTCGCCATAAAATTCAGGTACCAATTTTTGCGCTAACAACCAAAGTTGCTAGTCAAAGAAGTATGGCTTTATATAGAAATGTGCATCCATTGCACTTGGATACTAGTAACGATAGAGATACAGCTTTAGAGCAGGCAGAGGCTTGCGTTAAAAAGTTGGGCGCAGTTAATGTGGGCGACAAGATTGTATTAACGGTTGGTGAGCCAATGGGTCAAGTTGGTGGAACTAACACGTTAAAAATTGTTGATGTGAAATAAATTTTAATTTAAGGAAAGAGTTATGGCACTTGTATTGAGTGCTTGTGGTGGAAGTAGCGATTCAGGATCAGGTGAAGTTGGTGGGGAAATCAATGTTTTCTTAATCCCAAGCCCTTCATCTACATCAATTCAGAGCTTTATTCCAGAATTTGAAGCTCAAACAGGAATCAAAGTAAATGTTTCAGAGACGCCATATGGTGAAGCTCATCAGAAACAATTGTTGAGTTACAACCAAAAAGCTGGTGCATATGACATTGCTCAGTTTGATAACTCATTCCTCGCTCCATTCTGTCAAGCAAAGGCGATGAAGGCGCTTGACTCATACATCAGCGATTCCGCAGAGTATGACATCAATGACTTTGGTCAGGGCCAACAAGATTATGGGAAGTGCAATGGAGAAACCTTAGGTTTAACTCTCAGCACAGAACCAATGATTCAGTGGTATCGCACTGATCTATACGAGAAATTGGGTCTCACTCCCGCGACAACGTGGGATGAGTACTACAACAACGCCAAGAAACTCCAAGGCGCTGGATACGGCGGTCAGATTATGGGTTTTGGTCCCAACGTATCTTGGTGGTGGATGACACTTGTCTGGTCGTTCGGAGGATCTCTCTATGACGAGAATCTGAACCCAACGGTGAACTCAAAAGAAGCTGTTGCAGCAACGGATTACCTAAAGAAACTTCTAGAAGTTTCTCCTAAGGGAGCAATAACTGCGACTGGTGACGACACCACAAGTAAGTTCCTAGGAGAAGATATTGGAGCAATGCTCAACTATTCGGGTTATTACGGAATGGCACTCGATGCAAACATCAACAAGAATGCTGGAAAAATCGGTACCGCTCCAATGCCAAAGGGTGCATCAGACATCACTCACCTTGCAGGTTGGAATATCGGAATTCCAGCTGATGCAAAGAATCCAGATGCTGCTTGGAAATTCCTTGAATTCGTTCTAGGAAAAACCAATTCCGTGAAGTATCTTGAATCAGGCGCTGCAGCGATTGGCCGTAAGTCGATCATCAGCAATACTGATCTTGTTGCAAAGAATCCATACCTTCCACAGCTTGAAATCCCTTCATCCTCGAGGATTGAGCGATATCCACAAATAGCTGTATGGCCTGAATTTGAGGTCGCAGCTATTGAAGCCGTGACACAAGTTCTTACTGGTAAACAAAAAACCCAGGCGGCCTTGGATTCACTAAATGAGAAGCTCAAGCCCATATTGGCGAAAGAACCAAAGAGCTAAAAAAGAGCTTCATCCCTAGACAAGGAACGAGGTCCAGCGTCACCGTGATTGAGAATGATCACTTGTGATGACTGGGCCTCATTCCACTTCTAAACGAAAGAATCTACGTCCGGTAGCCCATTTCACGATACCGACATGGTTCATACTCTCAGTAACAATTCTCATACCTTTTCTCTATGGTATTTACATCTCATTTCAAAATATCAATCTTGCTTCTTTTATTCCGCCAACTTTTGTCGGGTTAGATAATTATCAGGCTGCGTTGTTAGCACCTGAAACATGGTCCACATTGAGAATTACCCTGGTGGTGACATTTTTTGGATTGATCATTCAGATTCCGCTAGGAATTATCCTTGCCCTTGCACTTCACCAGAATCTAAAGGGAACAAAGGTTTTCCGTTCAATCCTTATCACTCCCATGTTGCTTACTCCCGTAGCAGTAGGACTCACATATCGATTTATGTTTGATACAGATTTAGGTGTCATAAACTGGGGTCTTAGTTTGCTCGGTATCGATAAAGTCAATTGGCTTGGTTCTCAAACGAGCGCCTTGTTTGCCGTGATAATCGTCGGGTCTGCTTGATAACCACAAGCCCATTGATCGACAGCCATGATTCGACTCTCAGAACTCAAACTGCCCTTGACCGCATTGCCGGTCGAAGTTCGCCGTGCAGCGGATGCCCCGTCAGAAACAGACGAAGACCGCATTCCGCCACCGCATCCCGAAGAAGCTCTGCGCCAACTGGCTGCCAAAGCATTAGACATTGATGCGCAAGCCATCGATCAACTGCATGTTTTCAAACGCAGCTTTGATGCACGCAAAGCCGATTTATTGGCGGTGTTCATTGTGGACATCCGTTTAAAAAATTCTAAAGACGAAGCACCACTGCTCCACAAATTCTCGGGCAATCTCCACATTCAAGCCACACCCAACATGACCTGGCAAGCGCCATGTCATGCACCTTCCAACTTTGGCTCAGAAGAAGGTGAACGCCCCGTGGTGGTGGGCTTTGGCCCTTGCGGTATTTTTGCGGCCTTGAGTTTGGCGCAAATGGGCTTCAAACCCATCGTGATAGAGCGCGGCAGCCCCGTGCGTCAACGCACCAAAGACACTTGGGGTTTGTGGCGTAAGAAAACACTCAACCCCGAGAGCAATGTGCAGTTTGGTGAAGGCGGCGCTGGCACCTTTTCGGATGGCAAGCTTTACAGCCAAATCAAAGACCCGCGCCATTTAGGCCGCAAGGTCATGAACGAATTTGTGCAAGCGGGTGCACCTAGCGACATTTTGTTTGCAGCCCATCCTCACATCGGCACCTTCAAGTTGGTGAAGGTGGTCGAAAACTTG
>JALRCP010000126.1 GCA_023257325.1 Polynucleobacter sp.
TTTGGCAGTTCATGGCAATGAGATTTTTGCAGCGGCTCAAGCCAAGGGTGTCACAGTTAATTTTGAAGCAGCAGTGGCTGGTGGTATTCCAATCATCAAAGCTTTGCGTGAAGGTTTAACAGCTAACCGCATTGAATGGATTGCTGGCATCATCAACGGGACAACGAATTTTATTTTGTCTGAGATGCGAGATAAAGGTTTGGACTTTGATGTGGTGCTTAAAGAAGCCCAGCGTCTTGGTTACGCAGAAGCAGACCCCACTTTTGATATTGAAGGTGTAGACGCTGCTCACAAAGCCACCATCATGAGTGCGATTGCATTTGGTATTCCCATGCAATTTGATAAGGCACACGTGGAGGGCATTACCAAGTTATCAGCCACGGATATTAAATACGCCGAACAATTGGGTTATCGCATTAAGTTATTGGGTATTACTAAAAAAACCAAAGATGGTATTGAATTGCGCGTTCACCCAACTTTAATTCCATCTAAGCGTTTGATTGCCAACGTTGAAGGTGCCATGAACGCTGTTCAAGTCATGGGAGATGCTGTTGGAACAACTTTATATTACGGTAAAGGTGCGGGAGCTGAGCCAACCGCTTCTGCGGTGATTGCTGACCTTGTCGATGTGGCACGTTTGCAAACGGCTGATCCAGAGCATCGTGTACCCCATTTGGCCTTCCAGCCAGGCTCGATGGTACAAACCACGATTTTGCCGATGGGTGAGATCACTACGAGCTACTATTTACGCTTGCGCGTAGCCGATGTCGCCGGTGTTTTGGCTGATATCACGCGTATTTTGGCGGACAACCATATTTCTATTGATGCCATGTTGCAACGTGAAGCAGGAGATGGTGAAAATCAAACTGATTTAATCATGTTGACCCATGAGACCAAAGAAAAGAATATTTTGGCAGCGATTGCCAAAGTAGAAGCTTTGAAAACAGTTGAAGGTTCTGTGACCAAAATTCGTCTAGAAAATTTAAGTTAATTTCCTCAATGCATTACATCTCGACTCGTGGCCATAACGCCAAACAAACTTTTTCTCAAATCCTCCTAGGCGGCTTGGCCGCGGATGGCGGTTTGTATTTGCCCGAACATTATCCTCAAGTAAGCCCCAGTCAATTGGATGCTTGGCGAGGTCTTTCTTATGCTGATTTGGCTTTTGAAGTATTGAGTCTGTATTGTGATGACATACCCAAAGAAGACTTGATGGCCCTCGTCAAGAAAACGTACACTGCACAGGTGTATTGCAATGGTCGCTCGGAAGATCGTGCCCAAGACATCACGCCGATTCATTGGTTAGGTGAAGAACAGGGTGCGCGATTGGGGCTATTGAGCTTATCCAATGGACCTACATTGGCATTTAAAGACATGGCCATGCAATTGTTGGGCAATTTGTTTGAGTACACCTTGAATCGTCAAGGCCAAGAACTCAATATTTTAGGAGCGACTTCTGGAGATACAGGTAGTGCGGCTGAATACGCCATGCGTGGCAAAAAGGGCGTGCGTGTATTTATGTTGTCACCTAAAGGCAAGATGAGTCCATTCCAGGTAGCGCAAATGTATTCCTTGCAAGATGAAAACATTCATAACATTGCGATTGAAGGTGTTTTTGATGACGCCCAAGATATTGTGAAGGGCGTGAGTAATGACCATGCTTTCAAGGCGCGTCACAAAATTGGCACAGTCAACTCGATCAACTGGGCTCGGGTTGTGGCTCAAGTGGTGTATTACTTCCAAGGTTATTTATTGGCCACCAAAAACAGCACTGAGAAAGTTTCGTTCTGTGTGCCTTCAGGTAATTTTGGCAACGTTTGCGCCGGTCATATTGCGCGGATGATGGGCTTGCCCATTGAAAAATTGGTGGTAGCAACCAATGAAAATGATGTGTTGGATGAGTTTTTTAAGACAGGTGTGTATCGTGCTCGCAAGTCAGCAGAGACCTTTCATACCACCAGTCCTTCCATGGATATTTCTAAGGCCAGCAACTTCGAACGTTTCATATACGACTTAGTGGGTCGTGATGCAGTCAGAACTGCGCAGATGTTCAAAGATGTAGAGACGCGAGGTGGCTTTGATTTGTCAAAGGATCCTGCCTATCAAGAGATTACAAAGTACGGCTTTGTTTCAGGAAAGAGTACTCATGACAATCGGTTGAATACCATACGTGATGTCCATGCAAAGTACAGTGTCTTAATTGATACGCACACGGCTGATGGTGTCAAAGTGGCGCGTGAATATTTGCAAGAGAATGTTCCTATGTTAGTTCTTGAGACAGCTTTGCCAATTAAGTTTGCAGAAACCATTGAAGAAGCCATTGGTCGTCAACCTGATCGTCCGGCGTCATTTGTAGGGATTGAAAATCAACCGCAACGCGTCACTGTGATGCCGGCTGATATTAATCAAGTGAAAGAGTTTGTGGCTTTGCACACGGGTCTCTAATTCAGGGATGAGCGCCAAGAATATTCATTCAGTGGCTATGCCTCCAGTCCTTGCTTTTGTTGCGTACTCAGGGACAGGTAAGACTACGCTGATTGAAAAGTTAATTCAACAATTTACTCAGCGTGGCCTTAGAGTATCAGTGATTAAACATACTCACCACCACTTTGATATTGATCGTCCGGGTAAAGACTCTTATCGTCATCGTGAAGCGGGGGCTGGAGAAGTCCTTTTAGTATCTGATCAACGCTGGGTTTTAATGCATGAGTTGAAAGAAACAGCCGAGCCCACGGTTGAAGAGCAACTCAGTAAATTATCTCCTTGTGATTTGGTGATTGTTGAGGGTTTTAAAGAGGCGGCTATTCCAAAAATTGAGTTATGGAGAGCGGATCATCCTGAGTGTTCTCAGAACCCTTTTAAGGCAAACCAAGATCAGTACATTCGTGCCGTAGCCTTACCTGGTGGCAAACTGGCGAATAACAAGCCAAGCCTAAATCGAGACATTCCAATTTTGGATCTAGATAATCTCGAAGAGATGGCTGAGTATGTTTTATCGCTAACGGGTGTTTTAGCAAAATAAAGTCAAACCCATTAGACTAAGCAGATGCCATCCTCAAATACTTCGTCGGTTATTCACAATAAGCCAGCCATGAAGGCAACGGCCGAAGCTTTACAACATCTTTTGATGCAAGCCCAATCGGTCGTGGAATTTGAGCAGGTATCTACCCAAGAAGCTTTGGGAAGAGTTCTTGCAAAAGATGTTGTCAGTCTGGTTGACGTGCCTCCTATGAACAATACCCAGATGGATGGCTATGCGGTGAGGTCGGCGGATATTCATTCACCCGGTTTATGCTTTGAGGTATCGCAACGAATCCCTGCGGGGCATGTGGGTACAGCATTAAAACCGGGCACGATTGCCAGAATTTTTACAGGAGCCACCATTCCGTCAGGTGCGGATGCCGTAGTGATGCAAGAGGTGTGTGAAGTTCTGGGCGATCAAGTCAAAATCCAAGAAGTACCTCAGGCTGGGCAATGGATACGCTTGCAAGGTGAAGATTTGAAAGCCGGCAAAGTGGCCTTGACTCAAGGTACTTTCTTAAGAGCTCAAGAATTGGGTGTGGCTGCATCTGCAGGTCACGCCACTTTGCCTGTGATGCGAAAAATAAAAGTAGCTGCTTTTTTTACAGGTGACGAACTCACTCTGCCAGGACAACCCTTAAAACCAGGCGCCATCTACAACTCCAATCGCGACACTTTATTGGCTTGCATTCGATCATTGGGTTGTGATGCTACCGATCTTGGAATCGTTCCAGATTCCTTGGGTGCTACTCGAGCGGCTTTGCGTGAGGCCAGCCAAGACCACGATTTGATCATTACCTCTGGTGGTGTGTCAGTGGGTGAGGAGGATCACATCAAGCCTGCGGTCACAGCGGAAGGACGCTTAGATTTATGGCAAATTGCCATGAAGCCTGGCAAGCCCTTGGCTTTTGGCGCAGTCAAAAAGCAGGGGGCTGATCACTTGGAAACTTGGTTCATGGGTT
>JALRCP010000149.1 GCA_023257325.1 Polynucleobacter sp.
GATCGGTAGTTGCAATTGAAATATTAGTTACTGCATCACCACTTGGTAGGCGACGAGTTTCTGGATCACGGCCAACATTACCCACAATAATTACTTTATTTACTGATGCCATTTTTATCTCCCGAAGAAAGTTTGTTGTACCGACATTTGAACCTTTATCTAAGCGATTACCTTCTGAGTCAAATCTTACTTTTCAGAGGCAACTCTCGCATAGATGAAGCAATTATAAGCCACGCAAAAATAAGACTTGCGCAGGCATAGAATACAGCTGACTCACCACCCAATTGCAATAACCAACCACCACCCAAACCGCCCAAAAATAATCCAATCGATTGAGTTGTGTTGTAAATACCCAGCGCCGTTCCTTTCGCGTGACTAGCCCACCTTGAAACCAGGGAGGGTTGCATCGCTTCAAGAATATTAAAGCCAATGAAATAAACCAAAACTCCAAAAGCCAAAGCGGTTAGACCATCCACACTGGCGATGACTAATTGAGCCAACATCATGGCCATGATCCCAAAAATAAATGCTGGTTTCATGCGCTGACGTTTTTCACTGATCATGATGATGGGGGCCATGCATGCAAATGAAATCAAAACTGCTGGTAAATAGAGTTGCCAGTGGGATGCCAAAGGTAAATCTGCTTTGACTAGCAATCTTGGCAAAGTCAAAAATAAAGCAATTTGAGCAGCATGAAGAATCAAAACACCGACATTTAACCTTAGTAGATCTTGATTGAAAAAAACTTCTGAAAATTTTGCCCTGAAAGGTGTTTCAGATTTTTCTTGTTGAGGAACAACAAATAAAGCCAACAAAATGGCGCCCACTCCAAGAACCGCCATTAAATAAAACATACCCGTTAGACCAACGCTTTGATGCAAGGTCGAAGCCAATACCAAAGAAATCGCAAAAGTTAGGGCAATGCTGCCTCCCACCATAGCCATGGCACGGGTTCGGGTCTCTTCCTTGGTTAAATCAGCTAACCAGGCTGTCACAGCTGCCGAAACAGCACCAGCCCCCTGAATCGCACGACCCACAGTGATCCACACCAAATCATCGTGACTACCAGCAATCAATGCACCCAAAACAAAGAGCAATAAACCCATCACCACGACTGGGCGACGGCCATAGCGATCCGACAACATTCCCAGGGGAATATGTAAGCAAGCCTGAACAAATCCATAGATTCCTAAGGCCAAGCCCACCAACAGAGCTTGATCCCCTCCTGAAAGGCCTTTGGCGTGCATGCTAAAGACTGGCAAGATGAGAAATAGCCCCAACATTCTGAGGGCAAAGATGCCGGCCAAAGCCAAAGATGCGCGAAGTTCTGATTTTTCCATAAAGAAGAGCTATATTAACTGGTTACGCAGAGAAAAATCATGGACAAGATAAAAATTAGGGGCGCACGTACCCACAACTTAAAAAGTGTCAACCTAGACATTCCAAGAGATCAATTGGTGGTCATCACTGGCTTGTCAGGTTCTGGGAAAAGCTCATTGGCATTTGACACGCTCTACGCTGAAGGCCAGCGCAGGTATGTTGAGTCTTTGTCTGCCTATGCCAGACAGTTTTTGCAATTAATGGAAAAACCTGATGTGGACTCCATTGAAGGTTTATCCCCTGCCATCTCTATTGAACAAAAAACCACCAGCCACAATCCTCGATCAACCGTTGGTACTGTGACTGAAATCCATGACTATCTGCGCTTGTTATACGCCAGAGCCGGCACGCCTCATTGCCCAGAGCACCATTTGCCGCTAGAAGCACAAAGTGTCTCTCAGATGGTCGATGCTGTGATGTCTAAACCAGAAGATACTAAGCTAATGATTTTGGCTCCGGTGGTCAGTGAGCGCAAAGGTGAACACGTAGATCTATTCGAAGATTTACAAGCGCAAGGTTTTGTTCGTTTCCGAATTCGCTCAGGAGGTGGCACTGCCCAACATGCCCAAGCAAAAATCTACGAGGTAGACAACCTCCCTAAACTCAAGAAGAATGAAAAACATTCAATTGATGTAGTTGTTGATCGCATCAAAATCAAAGCAGATATCCAGCAACGCTTAGCTGAATCCTTTGAAACAGCCTTGCGATTGGCTGACGGTCGCGCCATTTCTTTAGAGATGGAGAGTGAAAAAGAACAAATTTTTTCGAGCAAATTTGCTTGTCCGATTTGCTCGTACTCTTTGCAAGAACTAGAACCTCGACTTTTTTCATTTAATAATCCAATGGGGGCTTGTCCTAGCTGTGATGGCTTGGGTCATATTAGCTTCTTTGATCCCAAGCGGGTGGTGGCTCATCCCGAATTATCTCTAGCTTCAGGGGCAATCAAAGGCTGGGACCGCCGCAACCAATTCTATTTCAGACTCTTACAGAATTTAGCCAAGTTCGCAAAATTTGATTTAGAAACACCTTTTGAAGACCTACCCACAGCAGCTCAAAATTTGATTCTTCACGGATCTAATCAACAGGACATTCCTTTTGAGTATCTCAATGAAAAAGGCAAAGTTGTCATTAGAGAACATGCTTTTGAAGGCATCGTGGCGAACTTCGAACGACGCTATAAAGAAACCGACTCTCCTACTGTGAGAGAGGAATTAGCCAAATATCAAAACAGCAAACCATGTCCAGCTTGCGATGGCACTCGCCTTAGAACGGAAGCTCGCAACGTCAAAGTGGGAGAAGGCCAACAAGCTCGAGCTATCTACGAGATTAGCAACCTACCATTGGGCAAAGCCCTTGATTACTTTCAAGCACTTGACTTGAAAGGTGCCAAAAAAGAAATTGCTGGAAAAATTATTTCTGAGATTAGTTCTCGCTTAAGTTTTTTAAATGATGTGGGTCTTGACTATCTTTCCCTAGACCGCAGTGCAGACACACTTTCGGGTGGCGAAGCACAACGAATCCGCTTAGCCTCTCAAATTGGTTCGGGCTTAACAGGTGTGATGTATGTTCTTGACGAACCATCCATTGGATTGCATCAGCGAGACAATGATCGCCTAATTGGCACCTTAAAACACCTGAGAGATTTGGGTAACTCAGTCTTAGTTGTTGAGCATGATGAAGATATGATCAGAGCCTCTGATCATGTGATTGATATTGGTCCTGGGGCAGGAGAACACGGCGGGAAAATTATTGCCGAAGGAACGCCTCAAGAAATTGAAAAACATTCCAGTTCTCTAACGGGTGCTTATTTGTCCGGTAAAGAATTTATTGCTGTTCCCAAAAATAGAACTCCCATGGGGGATAAAACTCTCAAAATTATTGGGGCCACAGGTAATAATTTGCAGAATGTGGATGTTGAAATTCCCTTGGGTCTTTTAACCTGTGTCACGGGTGTTTCTGGTTCTGGCAAATCAACCTTGATTAATGACACCTTGCATCATGCCGTTGCTCAACATTTGTATGGCTCTAGTGCCGAGCCAGCTCCTCATAAAGAAATTATCGGTCTTGAGCACTTTGATAAAGTCATCAACGTTGATCAATCCCCAATTGGCAGAACACCTCGATCAAACCCTGCTACTTATACGGGCTTATTTACTCCAATTCGCGAGCTTTTTGCAGGAGTTCCAGCAGCTCGTGAACGAGGCTATGAAGCCGGTCGATTTTCTTTCAACGTCAAAGGTGGCCGATGCGAAACTTGCGAAGGGGATGGCGTTCTCAAAGTAGAAATGCACTTTTTGCCTGATGTATATGTTCCATGTGATGTTTGTCACGGTAAACGTTACAACCGAGAAACTTTAGATATTCGCTACAAAGGCAAAAATATTCATGAAGTTTTATCCATGACCATTGAACAAGCGCATGAGTTTTTTGATGCTGTACCTACAGTCAAACGAAAATTAAAAACACTCTTAGATGTTGGTCTTGGTTATGTCAAATTGGGTCAAAGTGCCACTACTCTCTCGGGCGGGGAAGCGCAACGCGTCAAGTTATCACTTGAATTATCTAAAAGAGATACCGGTAGAACTCTTTACATCTTAGATGAGCCGACCACAGGACTGCATTTCCATGACATTCAATTACTTTTAAAAGTGATTCACACCCTTAAAAAGCATGGGAATACAATTGTCATCATCGAGCACAACCTCGATGTCATCAAAACTGCAGACTGGATTATTGATTTAGGCCCTGAAGGCGGTGGCGGCGGTGGCGAAATTTTGGCGGTTGGCACCCCAGAAATGATTGCGAAAGTGCCTAAAAGCTATACCGGCAAGTATTTAGCCCCTTTATTGAAACAAGCCTAGGACATATACTCCTGATATGACCAAACAAACAGCCGAAAAAAATCAGCGGGCCATTGATTTGGCAAGGGAAACCTTGGCCATTGAAGGTGAAGCAATCCTAACCCTTCAAAAAAATCTCACTCAAAAAAATGCTGAACAATTTGCTTTAGCCATTGAATTATTACTGGGCTGTAAAGGTCGTATTGTGGTTTCAGGCATTGGTAAGTCTGGGCATATTGGCAGAAAGATTGCTGCCACTTTTGCATCTACTGGCTCTCCTGCTTTTTTTGTTCATCCAGCAGAAGCCAGTCATGGTGATTTGGGTATGGTGACACATCAGGATGTTTTTGTGGCATTTTCAAATTCAGGCGAAACCAGTGAATTAACTGCAATTGTCCCAATCATTAAACGAACTGGCGCGAAACTCATTGCACTGACTGGCAATCCACAGTCTTCATTGGCCACCTTAGCCGATTCCCATATCAATGTTTCAGTTGAAAAAGAAGCTTGCCCTCTAAATCTTGCTCCCACAGCCAGCACCACGGCTGCACTTGCTATGGGTGATGCTTTGGCAGTTGCTCTATTAGATGCCAGAGGCTTTAAGCCTGAGGACTTTGCCCGTTCACACCCTGGTGGCAGTTTGGGGCGCAAATTACTCACACACGTTCGCGATGTGATGAGAAGTGGCCATGAAGCTCCGCAGACCAATCTGAAAGCCAGCATTACTGATGCTCTTCTAGAAATCACTGCTAAACGCATGGGCATGACAGTGATTACTGATGATGATCATAAAGTCGTTGGCATCTTTACTGACGGTGACTTAAGACGCCTCATTGAAAAAAACATTCAGTTCCAAAACACCACATTAGAAAAAGCCATGACGCCCAACCCTCGGACCATTTCTGCTGATTTATTAGCAGCAGAGGCTGTGGAAATGATGGAGCGTTATCGCATCAATCAATTAATTGTGGTGGATGAGCAGGAGCGCTTACTAGGCGCCCTCAATCTTCATGATCTTTTTGCCGCTCAGGTAATTTAATATGTCCAATGCATTTAGCCCGATGGTGAGTAACCCCAACACTCAATACCCACAAGCGCTCGACCGTGCTGCAAAAGTTAAATTATTGGTTTTAGATGTGGACGGTGTTTTAACAGACGGAAGTTTATTAATTGGACCAGAAGGAAAAGAAGCTCTAAAAGTATTTGATAGTCTGGATGGCCACGGTATCAAGCTTTTGCAATCCACTGGGGTCGCCGTTGCCATCATCACTGGACGCAACTCACCGATGGTTGAAGGAAGAGCTAAAGAGCTGGGTATCCAACACGTGCAAATGGGTGTGTCAGAGAAGTTCAAAGCATTGGAGTTATTGCTTCAAAAAACAGGCATCCCCATGAACGAATGCGCAGCAATGGGAGATGACTGGCCAGATTTATCCATTCTTCCCAAAGTCCAATTTTCTGCCTGCCCTGCTCAAGCTCATGAAGAAGTCAAAAAAAGAGTTCACTTTGTAACTCAAAAAAGAGGTGGCGCAGGCGCCGTTCGCGAGGTGTGCGATTTAATTTTGCTAGCACAAGACAATTATCAGCGCCTATTGCAAGAGTCTCTTTAGATCATGAATTTCATTGCGCTTGTTCTCAAGTTTTTGCCCATGTTCCTCATGGGATTATTAACCTTGGGAACTTATTGGATGGTGCAAATGAGCACGCCCAATCTAGACGCTGCCAAACAAAAACGTCATGTACCTGACTACACCATGGACAAAATTGTGGTGACCACTTTGGGCCCAGAGGGAAATACGAAATTTCGAGTCGTCGGTGAAAAGTTAATTCACTATGAAGACGACGCCAGCTCAGAAATTGATTGGCCCATTGCCCGGCGCTTTCATGAAACCAAGCCAGCGATTACTGTTAGATCAGATAAAGGCTTTATGGATGGAGACATGACGATTCTTCAATTAGTTGGCAATGCCACCCTCACTCGTCCAGCTCAATCAGCAACTGCAACCCAAGCAGGCACGGCAAGAATGTTCATGAGCTCAAGTAGATTTACTGTATTAATGAACGAAGACATCGTCAAAACAAATCAGCCGGTTAATTTAGAGCAAGGGTTATCTATCATGACATCTCAAGAAGGTGCCATTTTTGATAACGTGCATCAAAAGTTAACCATGATTGGCCAAGTCAAAGGGCGCATTGAGTCTGAATCAAAAGGTAAAAATTAGTGATTCGCTTATTTTTTCTGCGCTTTTCTTCGTTTATTTTTGTTGGTCTATTGATATTGCCAACTTTAGGTCTTGCAGAAAAAGCAGATAAAGATAAACCCATCGCCTTGAGCTCGGATAAAGCTCAATTTGATGACGTTAAACAAATTTATTACTTAGAAAAAAATGTCTTGTTAATTAAGGGCACTTTGATGATTCGAGGCGAAAAAGCTGAAGTAAAAATTGATCCAGAAGGCTACCAGTTTGCAACTATTCAAGCTCTACCAGGTCAATTGGCCAGCCTAAGACAAAAGAGAGACACTGGGCTAGCAAGCTTTGTTGAAGGTCACGCAGAATTAATTGAATACGATGCCAAAACAGAAACAGCGGTTTTGACGGGTCGAGCTAGAATGAATCAATTAGACGGCACAAAAGTTTCTGATCAAGTTCAGGGCGATAAAATTCATTATGATGGCAACACAGAAAAATACACGGCTGCCTCAAAGGCAACTGTCAAGACAACTTTATCTCCTAGACGAAAAGAACTTCCAGGAAATCTGAAACCATGAGCGCAAACCAGTCCACACTCTCTGCCTTTGGGCTTCAAAAAAAATATGGCTCGCGCACGGTCGTCAAAGATGTTGGCTTAGAAGTTAAAAGTGGTGAAGTGGTTGGTTTATTAGGTCCTAATGGCGCCGGCAAAACCACTTCTTTTTACATGATTGTGGGCTTAGTTCCTTTGGATGATGGCGATATCGTTTTAAATGGTCAAACCATCAGCCATTTACCGATTCATGAGCGCGCCAAGTTAGGTTTGTCTTACTTACCTCAAGAAGCTTCTGTTTTTAGAAAGCTCAATGTTGAAGAAAATATTCAAGCAGTTCTAGAACTACAAGAAGAAAATGGCAAGCCCTTGTCCAAAGAAGAAATTCAAAAACGTTTAGATTCTTTGTTGCAAGAACTTCAAATTTCTCACTTGCGCAGCAACCCCGCTATGTCACTCTCTGGTGGCGAGCGTCGCCGTGTAGAAATAGCAAGAGCCTTGGCCTCTCAACCGAAATTCATTTTGCTAGATGAGCCTTTTGCGGGTGTTGACCCAATTGCGGTTGGCGAAATCCAAAGAATTGTTCGTTTCTTAAAAGATCGACAAATTGGCGTATTAATTACCGACCACAATGTTCGAGAAACCTTGGGCATTTGTGATCACGCATACATCATCAGTGAGGGCAAAGTATTGGCTTCTGGACAGCCCTCTTCAATCATTGATAACGAAGCAGTGCGCAAAGTGTATTTAGGTGAAAATTTCCGGATGTAATTTATAAGCAAAAAACGTACCACCTTAAGTATTAACGGTCTAAAATGACCGTATCATGAAAGCAGCGCTGCACCTAAAGTTTTCCCAAAATCTTGCACTCACCCCGCAGCTGCAGCAATCCATCAAGCTTTTACAACTTTCCGCCCTTGAGCTTGAGCAAGAACTCATTTCGGCTGCTGAACAAAACCCACTTATTCAGTACGAGTCCGATAGGGATGAATCTCTAAAAGAGCCGATATACCAGTTATCTCATCGTGCCTCTAGTAAAACGTCCAACTCATTTAATGATGAGGATGATGATCGTCTAGCTGGCATTCAAATGCCCAAGACCTTGCTAGATCACCTTATTCAACAAATTCAATTGCTCAAGCTTAGTCCCGAGGAAAAATCTTTGGTGGGCTTTCTAGCAGGCAATCTGGATGAAAAAGGCTACTTAAACACCACCCTCTCTGAATTAGCCGATGAACTCAGCCAATACATGGACCCTGATGATGGCACCCCTGAGGAACAAATCAATCGTGCACTGATTCGTCTGCAACAACTTGAGCCTGCTGGAATTGGTGCGCAAGACTTGGCTGAATGCCTGCGCTTGCAACTTGAGAACATGCAGCCCCCAATCAGAAATAGTCGCGCCTGGAAACACGCTCACCGCATTTGCTCAGATTATTTGCCTGCAGTGGCCAGCAAAGATTGGTCTAAGCTAAAAAAACTTTTCAAGATCACTGATGAGGAACTGCAAGAGAGTATTCAATTAATTAAGGGGCTTCGCCACAATCCTGCCCAAGAATTTGATGTTGAGCCTGACTCAACCTTAATACCCGATGTCATTGTTAAGAAAATCAAAGGTCATTGGCAAGTCTTATTGAACCCTGAAGCCGCCCCGAAAATCAGTATTCATGAGGAATACGCTCGAGTCATCAAAGAAAATAAAGGCAAAGAGGGGATTGAGGGATTACACCAAAAACTACAAGAAGCTAGATGGTTGGTTAAAAATGTGCTACAAAGAAGTGAAACCATCTTAAAAGTTGCAAAAGCAATCGTGGAAAGACAGCAAAACTTCTTCAATCATGGGCCCATTTCAATGCGGCCTTTGGTGCTAAGGGAGATTGCAGACACGATTGGCATGCATGAATCTACAGTCTCTCGGGTAACCACCCAAAAATACATGGCCACTCCAGCGGGTTGCTTTGAATTCAAATATTTCTTTGGCAGTCAGGTCTCTACAGATACAGGTGGGACTGTCTCATCAACTGCCATTCGAACCCTGATCAAACAGGCCGTTGAAGAAGAAGATGGTCAAAAACCACTATCAGACACTCAAATCGTTGCGTTACTCAACGCAAAAGGTTTGATTGTTGCCAGAAGAACAATTGCTAAATACAGGGAATCTCTGCGCATCCCTGCTGTCCATTTGCGCAGAAAATAAAGGGAGCTAGCGATGAATTTAAAGATTACGAGTCATCATGTGGAAATTACTCCAGCCATGCGCTCACATTTGGAAGATAAGCTCATCAAAATTTCCAATCATTTTGACCAAGTTTTGAGTATTTCTGTGACTTTGTCTATTAATAATGAAAAAGAGAAAGAATTAAGAAATCACGCAGAAATCACGATCCATATGAAGGGCAAAGACCTATTTGCTGAAGCCCACCATGGAGACATGTACCACGCCATGGACTTAGTCATAGACAAACTAGACCGGCAAGTGATCAAGCACAAAGAAAAAGTTCAAGATCACCATCATCAAACCCTGAAAAACACTTGATTAAATGTGCCAAGGCAATCTTATAATGCACTGCACACATGAATGCCTTGGCTCAACTGATCACCCCCAACAATATCTCTTTAGATATTGATGTCCCTTCTCGGGATGAGCTTTTTACATACATCGCCAAACAGTTTGAAAAAAATCATGCCATCTCGGCAGATTTAGTCAAAACTTGCCTAGAAGAACGTGAAGCCCTTGGTTCAACTTCCCTAGGAAGTGGAATTGCTATTCCTCACGGTCGCGTAAAGCAACTGACCCAAGCTCATATAGGGTTTGTAAGGCTTAAAAATGGCATTGACTTTAAGTCGCCTGACCAGCAACCAGTTAAAGCGATTGTGATTATGTTGGTCCCTGAAGTCGCCACTCAACTGCATCTTGATATCCTGGCTCAGATTGCACAAATGCTTTCTGATGCAAAAGCAAAAAATTTCTTACTGACCGAGCCTAGCCCTGATAAGATTTATCAATTGCTAACCGCCTGGAATTAAAAATGACCCAGCCCCTCAATTTAGCGAGCGTTACTGCGCAATCTTTATTTGATGACAATTTTTCAGAATTAAAGTTAAGCTGGATTGCAGGTCTTGAGGGTGCGGATAAAAGCTTTAGCCCTGAAGCCGTTAAATTAGCCTCTTCCTCTTCAGACTTGGTGGGTCACCTCAATTTGATTCATCCAGATCGGATGCAAGTCTTTGGTGTTCCAGAAATCAATTATTACGAAAAACTGGATACAGACAGTCGTAAAAAAGAGCTCGCTGGCTTAATCGCTCTTAAGCCACCCTGCTTAATTGTTGCAGATGGGTGCGAACCACACGATGATCTTGTTCTATATTGTCAAAGATCATCAACCCCTCTTTTCAAATCTCCAACCTCCGCAGCCGAAGTCATTGATCGACTGCGCCTCTATTTAACAAAAGTTGGTGCTCCACGTGTTTCCATGCATGGTGTCTTTATGGACATTTTAGGGATGGGAGTACTCATTACTGGCGACTCAGGCTTAGGTAAAAGCGAATTAGGTTTGGAGTTGATTTCTCGTGGTCACGGCTTGGTAGCAGATGATGCTGTTGATTTTGCTCGTTTAGGACCAGATTACATTGAAGGTCGTTGCCCCCCGATCTTAAGAGATCTTTTAGAAGTTCGTGGCTTGGGCTTACTGGATATTCGAACCATATTTGGTGAAACTGCTGTGCGCCGACGCATGAAACTTCGATTGATTGTGCAATTGGTGAAACGCAATGATGGAGAATTTGAGCGCTTACCAATTGATGGTCAATCGGTAGATGTTTTAGGTTTAGGCATTCGCAGCGTCAAGATTCAAGTGGCGGCAGGTCGAAACTTAGCGGTTTTAGTTGAGGCTGCTGTTCGCAATACGATTCTTCAATTACGTGGCATTGATACTCTGAAAGAGTTCATGGAGCGCCAACGTCAATTAATGGCCGCAGAAGAGAATCATAAAAATCAGAGTCGCCTAATTTAATATGCGCGTCTTCATCATCACAGGTATTTCAGGATCAGGCAAGTCAGTTGCATTGAATGCCTTAGAAGATGCAGGCTATGATTGTGTTGATAATCTTCCCGTAGACTTTATTCACGATTTGGTTGAATCTTTAGGTAAACAAGGTCGGGAAAAAGTTGCTGTTGCAATTGATGGAAGACGTGGACAGTCAATTCAAGAATTACCAAAAACAATTGAGCAACTAAAATCTAAATACGACGTTCGCGTACTTTTTCTGAACTCCAATACAGAAACATTGGTTCAGCGATTTTCAGAAACTCGCAGAAGACACCCTTTATCTAAGTCAGATGACAACCGAACGCCACAAGTGGCTTTGATTGATGCCATTGAAAAAGAGCGGGCACTTCTTTCTGAGTTAGCAGAAAGTGCTCACAATATTGACACCAGCCACATCAAAGCTCACACACTTAGGTCTTGGATCCAAGATTTATTAAAAGATGAGCGCCCAGGATTGACCATGCTGTTTGAATCCTTTGGTTTTAAGCATGGCGTTCCTCGAGATGCCGATCTCGTCTTTGATGTTCGCTGCCTCCCAAACCCCCACTATGACCCACAACTAAGGCCATTAACCGGTAACGACCCTGAAGTTGCCAACTTTCTTAGAGAGCATCCTGAAGTGCAAGCGATGGGAGAAGACATACGACGTTTCATTGAAACTTGGTTACCCAAGTATCAAGCTGACAAAAGAAGTTATCTAACCGTGGCAATTGGCTGCACTGGCGGACAACATCGCTCCGTCTATCTAGTCAATTGCTTATTTGATTACTTCAAAAAAAGAACTCAGATTTTTGAAGGCAGCGAACCTCACCTTCTCATTCGCCATCGAGAGTTAGAGTTAAGTTCCTCAAAAAATCAGTCATAGGTTTTGGCATCGCCAACTGATCTAATTCACTCAAATCAAACCACTGTTGTTGATTGATTGGTCGAGACTGCCTTTCCAAAATGACTTGCTTAGGCTGAATATTTAAGCGCTGATGAGTCAATAGATGTCGTATTGGGAGCAGCGCTTGATAGTTTTTTGGCTCAAATGATAGCTCTTCAGGAAAACACCACAATCCCTCCCAAATTCCTTGCTGACATCTTTTTTCTAAGAGTACTTTACGACGACAAATCAATACCCACCAGGTCAGATCTTTCTGAGTAACTTTTACTTTACGCACCTTCAAAGGAATGGCCTTCACCAAGTTTTTCTTTTTTGCCTGGCAATTCGATTCAAAGGGGCAGAATTTTTTGGGAACACTCATACATGCTGGCTGATTGGGCGTGCATGCAGTTGCACCAAAATCCATTAAGCCTTGAGTGTATGCAACTAAATCTGATTCATTGTGAGGTAAAAGATTTTCGGCATGCGCCCACAAAAGCTTTACTTGAGAAGATTTGGCCAAGTCTTCTTGAATCCCCCAGATTCTTGCAAGCACTCTTTTCACATTGCCATCCAAAATGGCTGCGTGAACATCATAGGCAAAAACAGCAATTGCTGCTGCCGTTGATTTACCGATGCCCGGCAGAGATTCCAAAAGTTCGGGGTCTCTTGGGAAAACACCTTGATACTCTTTCACAACAACTTGCGCACAACGATGAAGGTTTCTAGCACGCGTGTAATATCCCATGCCACTCCACTCAGCAAGCACTTCATCAACAGAAGCTGCTGCCAAAGCTTGCACCGTAGGAAATCTTTTTAAGAATTGATCGTACCGATGAATCACAGTGGCGACTTGAGTTTGCTGCAACATAATTTCTGACAGCCATACTCGATACGCTGTTCTATTTTTTTGCCAAGGCAAATCATGGCGTCCATGCTTTTTTTGCCATTGAACTAATTTTTTAGAAAAGTCCTCAACCTTAAAAAATTTCATTACTTTTTTTGACAATTGGGACAAAAATAAGTGGAACGCTGGCCTTGGACAATTTGCTTGATCGGGGTTTTACAAGTCACGCAAGGCAATCCCGCCCGATCGTAAACCTTGGTTTGAAGCATGAAATGCCCAGGATCACCCTCGCTGTTCACAAAATCTTTGAGACTGCTACCGCCCGCCTTAATTGCACGACTCAAGGTATCTTTAATTGAATGAGCCAACTTTTCAGCCTTTGGCTTTGATAATTTTCCAGCCGCCATTGCAGGATGAATGCCTGCCAAAAATAGACTTTCTGAGCAGTAAATATTGCCAACACCCACCACCGCTTGACCAGCTAGCAACCACTGCTTGATAGCCACTTGTCGACCTTTGGCATGTTGATATAAATGCTGCCCCGCCTTTTCTTTTGAAAAATCCTCAGAAAAGGGTTCAACGCCCAACTTGGCAATCAGTGGATGATTTTCAATTTCACCCTCTTCATCGCTCGCCCACAACACGGCTCCAAATTTCCTGGGGTCATGCAAACGCAAAATCTTTTTACCAAATTGAATTTCAATTCGATCATGTTTTTTGATTGGATCACTTGTATTTAATACCCTTAAAACCCCAGTCATTCCCAAATGAATAATCAAATAACCATCATTCATTCTAAAAAGCAAGTATTTGCCACGCCTTCTAATATGTGACACCTGTTTACCCGTTAGAATTTTTTCTAAATTTTTAGGAACAGGCCAACGCAAGCGACCATCATAAATGGTCACTCCAGTCACTTTTTTACCTAAAACATGGGGCTCAACCCCCAGCTTAGTCACTTCAACTTCTGGCAATTCAGGCATATCCCAATTGTAGGCTCTGAGATTAGAATGTGCTTATGAGATCAAAAATCAAATTTTGGCTGGCAACTTCCCTCACGATTGTCAGTATCAATGCTTGGGCAAATCAATCAAGCAACTTATCTGCCGAACAAATGTTCCAAATCTTGGCGTCCGAAATCAGCTTGCAACGCGGTGAAGCATCATTGGCTTACCAGACTTACATGAGTATGGCCCGATCTTCCCAGGATGCAGCCTTGGCTCAACGCGCCATGGAAATTGCCATTGCAGGCAATTCATCCGAACTAGCACTGGATGCCGCCAAACTCTGGGATGAATTAAATCCCAAAGAAGCCAAAGAAATTTTGACAACTTTGTTCATGCTCAATCAACGCTGGGCAGAGAGTATTCAACCTGCTCAAGCACAACTCAAACAGATTAAATCTACAGCCGCAAAAGAAAAGCTAATTAATAGCTGGAAGCCACTTTTAGCAAGAGCCCAAGATGAAGAAGGTAGCTTGATTGCCTTTTTCAAAATTTTGCAGCCCTACATCGCTTCCATTAATGATGCAGACATTCTTTACACCTACTCACTCGGAGCAGAAAAAGTCAAAAACTTTACCGAAATGGAAAAAGTTTTACGCCGAATCATCGCAAAAAATCCAAATGATAAAAATGCTCTTAACGCATTGGGTTATTCGTTTGCTGATCGCGGAATTCAATTGCCTGAAGCTGTAAAGCTTTTAAGTAAAGCCCATCAATTGGCTCCCAACGATATGTATATCTTGGATAGCTTGGCATGGGCAAACTATCGCCTTGGTAATAAAACATTGGCTATTGAGCAATTGCGCAAGGCTTTTGAGACCAAACCCGAAGCAGAGATTGGCGCCCATCTGGGGGAAGTGTTGTGGTCAATCAATGATAAAAAAAGTGCCGACCTTGCTTGGCGTCAATCCGAAATACTTGATGCCAATAACAAAACACTCAAAGACACTCTTCAACGCTTATGGCCCAATCGAGCTCCCGCCACAAAATCTCAACAGCTCTGGGATGGTCGATTTGCAGTAAAGATGAGCGGCCAAAACGCCACCAACGGGGGCAGTGGTGCCTTTACTCTGAGCCATGAATCTCAAACAGATATTTTGGACATTAGAAACCCCATGGGGGGTGCCATGGCAAAAATCACCATCAATGCCTCCGGTGCTAAGTTAGAAGATGGCGATAAAGTTTTTGAAGCTCATGACGCTGATTTATTGCTACAAAGATATACTGGCTTACCTTTACCAGCTCGCGGACTATCTAAATGGCTCAATGGTGAGGCTCGTATTGGCGCCCCTGCCAGCCTTGAAAGAGACGAATCTTATCGAACGAAAAAGTTAGTTCAAGACGGCTGGACGATGTTCTTCAGTTGGTCAGA
>JALRCP010000013.1 GCA_023257325.1 Polynucleobacter sp.
GTTAGGGCGCAGGGGGTCCAATCAGATGCGGGAGGGATGCCTCTAATTACCTTCACGTTAAGGTATGAATTATATTGGCGGGCATGAGTTCAATTGTTATTCTTATTTCAGGTCGTGGTTCCAATATGGAAGCCATTGTTCGGGCTGCCCAAAAAGACGCTTGGCCCGCCCAAATTGCGGCGGTGATTTCCAATCGTCCAGATGCTGCAGGCCTTGATTTTGCTAGGTCTCACGGTATTCAGACAGCAGTTTTGGATCATCGAACCTTTCAAGACCGCGCCAGTTTTGATGCTCAATTGGTTGAACTGATTGATTCATTTAACCCGGATTTGGTTGTTCTGGCTGGTTTTATGCGGATTTTGACTGGTGATTTCGTGCGTCACTATGCGGGTAAGTTATTAAATATCCACCCCTCATTGTTGCCTCTTTTCCCAGGTTTACACACGCATGAGCAGGCTTTAGCAGCTGGTGTGAGTGAGCATGGGGCTACGGTCCACTTTGTGACGGAGGCTTTAGATCACGGGCCGATGGTGATTCAAGCCAAAGTTCCTGTTTTGCCGGGTGATACCGCTGATACCCTCGCTAAGCGCGTTTTAAAGCAAGAGCATGTTATTTATCCGCGCGCAGTTCGTTGGTTCATTGATAATCGCTTATCAATTCGCGATAACCAAGTCATTGTGAGTCCTGCAGAGGCTCAAATTCTTATTTCAACGGACCAGTAACTCATGACAACAGATCAAAAAGCCATTGCAGCCAGAGCCAAGGCCCTGCCCCAACATGTGGAGCATTTGGGGGTGGTGATCACTGAGTTGATGAAGTTTGCCCATCCTGCGGATATGGTGGTGAGCCGTTATTTTCGATCTCAGCCTAGATTGGGCAATCGTGACCGTGCTTTGATTGCTGAGGCATCGTTTGCTTTTTTAAGAAGAAAAACAGAAATTTCTCAGTTTGCTGAGAGTGGTTCTGGTCCTTTAGCCAGAAGGCTGGCCCTGCTTTCATTATTGATTACGATGATTGAGAGTGGCTTGGGTTCTGGTAATCGCGCAGAAAGCGCCTTGGCCGATTTGGCCTTTGTGGTCCACCCTCAAGAAATTGATTGGTTAAAGCGTTTTGGCACGATTGATCGAGATACTCTGGCGCCGTTGACCCGGGTTAATTTGCCCGAATGGATTTGGAATGCCTTGGGTTCCTCAGTATCTAAGGAAGAGTGTTTGCCATTGGCTGAGGCGATGCTCAAGGCAGCGCCGCTAGATTTGAGGGTCAACACCATCAAGGCTGGCCGAGAAGAGCTCCTGAGCCTCTTAAATGATCTTGGTGGGCGTTATGCCGCTGAGCCAACCCCTTTTGCTCCGAATGGCTTGAGATTGAAGGGTAAGCCAGCACTTCAAACCCAAGAATTCTTCAAAAATGGCTATGCAGAAGTTCAAGACGAAGGCAGTCAGTTACTCAGCATGCTTTTGGAGCCCAAGCGCGGTGAGATGGTGGTTGATTTTTGTGCAGGTGCGGGTGGTAAAACTCTTTCTTTGGGTGCCATGATGAAGTCAAGTGGTCGTTTATATGCATTTGACGTATCAGAAAAGCGTTTGGCCAACCTGAAGCCCCGTTTGGCCAAGAGCGGTCTTTCCAATGTTCACCCTGTATGGATTGATAACGAAAATGATGCCAAAGTGAAGCGTTTGGCTGGCAAGATTGATCGCGTGTTGGTGGACGCCCCTTGTAGTGGTTTGGGTACCTTGCGTCGTAACCCTGACTTGAAATGGCGTCAGTCCCCCCAAAGTGTGGCGGAGCTCACTCAAAAGCAGCTATCTATTTTGAATTCTGCTTCACGCCTCCTCAAACCAGGTGGGCGCCTGGTCTATGCAACCTGCAGCTTGATTTACCAAGAAAACCAAGGAGTTGTAGAAGCGTTTTTGGCCAATAACCCTCAATTTGAGCTAAAAGATCCCAAAGAGGTCTTAAGAGACAGCTTTCCGCTAATGGGAAATTTACCCATTGGAGCTTCCCCAAACAGTGCTTGGTGGCAGTTATTTCCTCATGTTCACGGCACAGATGGCTTTTTTGGCGCCATTTTGGAGCGAAAAGCCGTATCTTAGTTAAAAGTTGTTAATTGCTCTCATTTATTTCTAAATATTCATTAAAAAGCATGATTTAGATTAAATTTGATCAATAAATAGCGACATTGTTTCTCTAAACCTTGATAAAATGCTCAAATTGAGTGAAATTTGAGAGGATAGCCGCATGGCTTGGTTAGAGACATCAAGAGATTTTGTGTTGAATTGGTTGGCAAATGGCTATTTAGAGTGGTCTTGGTGGCAAATTCTTTTAATCACCTTATTGCTAACGCACATCACCATTGCCAGCGTCACTATCTTCTTACACCGTTGCCAAGCGCACCGCGCCCTTGAGTTACACGCCATTCCATCTCATTTTTTCCGCTTTTGGTTATGGTTAACCACTGGTATGGTGACCAAAGAGTGGGCAGCGATTCATCGCAAGCATCACGCCAAATGCGAATCAGTGGATGATCCGCATAGCCCACAAATACTGGGTATTGGTACTGTTTTGTCACGTGGTGCTGAACTCTATCGTGCGGAAGCTAAAAACAAAGAAACCATTGAAAAATTTGGTCATGGCACCCCCGATGACTGGATCGAGAAAAACCTTTACTCCAAATATCAATGGCAAGGCGTTGGCTTGATGTTGATCATTGATTTAATTCTTTTCGGAGCATTGGGCGCCACGGTATGGGCGGTGCAGATGCTTTGGATACCGGTGACTGCGGCCGGCATCATCAATGGCATGGGTCATTATTGGGGCTATCGCAATTACGACTGCGAAGACGCTTCAACCAATTTAATGCCTTGGGGCATCATCATCGGTGGTGAAGAGTTGCACAACAATCACCACACGTATGCCACCAGCGCTAAGTTATCAAACAAATGGTACGAGTTTGATATTGGTTGGGTTTACATTCGTACTTTAGAGATGGCTGGTTTGGCTAAAGTTAAAAAATTACCACCTAAGCCGGTGTTAAGTGATCTTTCATTGGCATCAGAAAAAACTTTACAAGCAGTGATTGCCAATCGATATGAATTGATGGCACGCTATTCAAAGACTTTGCGTCAGACATTTAATTCTGAAGTGGCGCATGTTAAAGAGTTGGCCTCTCAGTTTGGTGATCAACATTTGTGGTTGTACAAAGATGAAGCCAAGTTAACGCCCCAGGAGCAAGATCGCCTTGAAAAGCTGATGGCAAGCAATAAATCAGTGAAATTAATGGTTGAGATGCGTCGTGATTTAGCTGCCTTGTGGCAACGTTCACACGTTACCAAGGAGCAATTGATTGCCCAGTTGCAACAATGGTGCCAGAAGGCCGAATCAAGCGGTATGAGTGGTTTGCAGGAGTTCTCATTGCGCTTGCGAAGATACACTGTATAAGCTCAAGCAAAAACAAGGCAAGACAAAATAAAAAACCCGCTTCATGCGGGTTTTTTAATAACTCAATAAAGCCAAGAAACTTATTTAATCTTAGTTTCTTTGTATGAAACATGTTTGCGAGCTTTTGGATCGAACTTCATGATTTCCATTTTCTCAGGCATGTTACGTTTGTTCTTGGTTGTTGTGTAGAAATGACCAGTACCTGCAGTCGATTCTAATTTGATTTTTTCGCGTCCACCTTTAGCCATTTTGCTACTCCTTAGATTTCACCGCGAATACGCAAATCAGCTAAAACGGCATCAATGCCTACTTTATCGATCATGCGAAGACCTGCATTGGTAATGCGTAAGCTTACCCAACGGTTCTCTGATTCAACCCAAAAACGACGGTTTTGCAGATTAGGCAAAAAGCGACGTTTCGTCTTATTGTTTGCGTGGGAAACATTGTTGCCGACCATCGGCTTTTTCCCGGTGACTTGGCATACTTTTGCCATGACACACTCCTTGAATTGCGAAAAAAAGAGATTGTAGCAGGTGGCGAGAAACTATTCCACTATTTACATGAAAGACCGCTTCAATTAATTCAAATTTAAGCCCAGGTGAGCTGAATAGCACCTTAAAAATAGCCTAAAAGTTAGTATTCACTATCATTAAATGGCATTATTTTTAGGTCTAAAAAGGATGAAGCCCCTCTTTTGGTGACGATGCAGTGATCCAGTAAGTTCACCTCAATTAATTGCAGGGCCTCAAACAGAACAATGGTCAGTTGAATGTCTTCTGGGCTGGGTTTTAGGCTACCACTGGGGTGGTTGTGAGCAATGATTAAATTACTGGCGTTTCTCAAGAGACATTCTTTGGCAATTTCTCGAATATGAACAGTAGTTTCAGAGATGGAACCTCTGAAGATTTCGTGTGAATCTATCAAGCGCAAATGAATATCTAAGTAAAGGCACACAAAAACTTCATGATCTTTTTGACCAATCAAGCCGATTAAATAGCTCTTCACCAGATCAGTTGAAGTCAAAATACTTTGTTCTTGCATTTTTTCGCGATAACTTCTTTGGACTAATTCATCAATCACTTGAAGTTGTGACCATTTAGAAATACCAATCCCTTTAAAAGTTTGAAGATCTTCATATTTCGCATGAAGTAAAGATGAGATAGAGCCAAACTCAGAGAGTAAACGTTTCGATAAATCCAAGGAATTCTCACCGCGGGTTCCGGTTCTCAACAAAATTGAGAGAAGCTCTGCATCATCCATGGAGGATGGCCCTAACAAAAGGACCTTTTCCCGAGGGCGTAATTCTTTGGATGAGGCTTTCAAGGAAGTTTGAGCAGATTTCTCCCGCCTAGTTAAAATGGAATCATGACTGATCAAAACATGGCCAGCGGCGCCGAAGTTACCGCAAACTCTTTCTTGACCTTGAACTACAGAATCGCTTTGCCCGAAGGGGGGGATGTTGTCAACACCTTCGAGGACAAGCCGGCCACCTTGATGATGGGGACTGGGCAGTTTTCCCCTACGCTTGAGCAAGCCTTGATTGGCATGCTTCTTAATGAGAGAAAGACATTCACCTTGGCACCTGAAGTGGCTTTTGGTGAAAAAAATCCTGATTTGATTCGCACGATTTCCATGAAGACTTTGCGTGAAAATTCTTCCCCGGAAGAAGATTATTTGCCTGGTGACATGATTGAATTCAATGCTCCCAATGGGGCTACATATTCTGGAACCTTGTTGGCAATTGATGGTGATTCGGCCACGTTTGATTTCAATCACCCCTTGTCTGGAAAGACGATTTTGTTTGAAGCTGAAATCATTGCGATTCTTTAAATGACGACTGCTACACAAGACATCAGCAAAGCCAATGAAGATGGCGAAATTTTGTTGGCACAGCCCAGAGGCTTTTGCGCTGGTGTAGATCGAGCCATTACGATTGTTGAGCAAGCACTTGAGAAGTTTGGTGCACCCATTTACGTTCGACACGAAATTGTTCATAACGCCTATGTGGTTAATGATTTGCGTGCACGTGGAGCAATCTTTGTCGATGAGTTGAGTGAAGTGCCCTCTGGCAATACAGTGATTTTTAGTGCCCATGGGGTTTCTCCGGCGGTGAGAGAGGAAGCTCAGGCACGTGGTTTGAAAATCTTTGATGCAACTTGCCCTTTGGTTACTAAAGTGCATGTTGAAGTGATCAAAATGCGCAAAGAAGGTATGCATGTCATCATGATTGGTCATCGAGGTCATCCTGAAGTTGAGGGCACCATGGGCCAGGCACCGGATGGCATTCAACTGGTGGAGAACATTTCAGACGTTCAATCTTTGACCATTCCACTCAATAGTTCGGTTGCCTATGTCACCCAAACCACTTTGTCAGTGGATGAAACTCAAGAAATCGTTGATGCACTCAAAGCCAAATATCCGCATATCCAACAACCGAAAAAACAAGATATTTGCTATGCCACTCAAAATAGACAAGATGCCGTTAAGTTCATGGCTCCACAAGTTGATATGGTGATTGTGGTGGGTAGCCCCAATAGCTCTAATTCCAATCGCTTGAGAGAATTGTCTGAAAAGCTTGGCGTTGTTTCCTACATGGTGGACCATCCAAGTCAGCTAAAGCCTGAATGGTTTGTAGGAAAAAAGAGAATCGGTCTTACCGCTGGCGCTTCAGCGCCAGAGAGTTTGGCTCAAGCCATCATTGAAAGAATCAAAGAGTTGGGCCCCAAAAGTGTAAGAACTTTGGACGGCATTGTTGAGAATACCGCTTTCCCTTTGCCAAAAGGTCTATAGACCTTTTGCATTGAAACAAAGTCAATTTAAATTGACTTGATCACACCTCGAAGCATATCGACCATTTGTTTAAGTTCTTCTCGGCTGATATTGAGCGCTGGCATAAAGCGCAATAAATTAGGTCTTGGAGAATTTAGCAATAGGCCCACAGGTTCTAATTGACGCGCACGTTCAACAATCTCAGGACCAATATCCCGATTGAGTTTTAGTGCTCTCAGTAAACCTTCACCCCGTTCACCATCTAAACCTAATTCATCGCTAAGCTGTAACAGCAATTCCCTTAAATACTGTCCCTTGGCAAGAACCTCATCCAAAAAGCCTGGGGCTAATAATTGAGAGATTACGCTGCAACCTACCGCGGTCATGAGAGGATTACCGTTATAGGTGCCACCCTGGTCACCCGGTTCAAAACAGGCAACTTCATCGGTGGCCAGTAAAGCCGCCAAAGGAACGCCACCGCCAATTCCCTTACCGAGAGTCATGATATCGGGATGGATGTTGTAGAGCTGGTGAGCGAAGAGTTTTCCTGTTCGACCGCAACCTGCTTGAACTTCGTCCACAATCAATAAAATATTGTTGGCTTGGGTATAAGCGCGCAAGTCACGCATGAAGTCATGATCAGCTGGAATCACGCCACCTTCACCCTGAACGGGCTCTAGCATGACTGCGACTGTTTTCTCATTGACCAATTTCTTGACAGACTCAAGATCATTTAATTCAGCTTTTGGAAAACCGGGCACTTGTGGGGCAAACATGGTGTCCCAACCCTCTTTGCCAGAGGCGCTCATCGTAGCCAGCGTTCTGCCGTGAAATCCGTGGTTGAATGTGATGATTTCATAGGCATGATTCTTGTGCAACTTGCCCCACTTACGCGCCAGCTTAATCGCACCCTCATTGGCTTCGGCGCCGCTGTTGGCAAAGAAAACTTTGTTAAAGCAACTGTTGGCTGTGAGTAAATTGGCCAATTCAATCATGGGTTCGTTATAAAACGCAGGACTTGGATTAATGACTTTCTTTGCTTGCTGATTTAAGGCTTCAATCATGCCTGGGTTAGAGTGCCCTAAACAGTTCACAGCCCACCCTTGTAAAAAGTCCAAATACTTTTTGCCTTGATGGTCCGTTAACCAAGAACCTTGACCCTCAACAAAAACCAATTCTGGTCGTTTGGTGATGTACATCACTGAGTGAGTATCAATGTTTGAGTGATTGGTCGTGGAATTCATGCTCATCAAGAAATTAAAAGATTGTTATGACAAAGGTATTAAACCGCCGCTTTTTTTGCTAAATCAGCGGCTGAGGTGAACGCATCGGCGTAGAACTCATCGCTGGGTAAACCACATTTTGCTACGAAATCATTTTTAGCGGATTCAACCACAATCGGTGCGCCACAAGCATACACTTGAACGGCAGACATATTCGGGTTATCTTCCATCGCAGCCACGTGAACAAAGCCCGTACGACCTGTCCATTGATCCTCAGGCAGGCTGTCAGAAGCCACTGGGATGTATTCAAATCCAGGAATCTCGTTTTCCCAAGAACGACACAGAGCATCTTGATAAAAATCTTTCGGGCGACGTCCTCCCCAATACAGCTTGATTGGGCGTGCAATGCCTTTGTGACGAATGTGTTCAATGATGCCTCGAATCGGGGCAAAACCAGTGCCTGAGGCAATAAAGATGATAGGTTTATCAGAATCTTCACGCAAAAAGAAACTGCCCATGGGGCCTTCAAATCTCAAGATGTCTTTCTCTTTAAGGGTCGTGCCATTCTCAGTTTTGCCAAAAACAAAATCAGTGAATGAACCGCCAGGCATGTGACGAATGTGTAACTCGAGTGGGCCTTCTTCATGAGGCGCGCTGGCAATTGAGTAAGCGCGACGTTTGTCTTTCAATAAAAACTCAATGTACTGACCCGCCAAAAATTGGAACTTTTCCGTGGCAGGTAGTTGTAATTTAACAATCACGACATCATCAGCAACTTGCTCTAAGCTGGCTACGCGACATGGAATCTTTTTGATGGTGACATCGCCATTCACGGGCACTTCTCTGACATCAATGACCAAATCAGATTCAGGTTTGGCGCAACAGAACAATGCTGAACCACTGAAGGCTTCTTCAGCCGAGAGGGCTTTCTCGTGATGATTGCCATGGGTCACTTGACCTGATTCAATCTTGCCTTTGCAAGAGCCACAGGCACCATTTTTACAGCCATAGGGTAAATTGATGCCTTGGCGCATAGCAGCTTCTAGGACGGTTTCTTCGGGATTGGCTGAGAATGTTTTGCCGCTGGCTTTGATGGTTATTTGGTAAGACACTGACATTCCTTTTTTAAAGCATTACGATTGAGTTCATGCAACGTATAGGTAAACCTAGAATTCTCATAGTTGGTTGTGGCGACGTTGGTATGCGCTTACTGCCTCTATTGGTTAAAAAGTACAGAGTTTTCGCTCTGACCTCCTCGCAAGACAGAATGCTCACTTTGAGACAGGCTGGTGTAACCCCTATTTTGGGGAATCTT
>JALRCP010000040.1 GCA_023257325.1 Polynucleobacter sp.
CTTACGTCCAACCATCACGTCGCCCTAAAGATGGTCGTTATGGTGAAAATCCTAATCGATTACAACACTACTACCAATACCAGGTTGTCCTAAAGCCAGCGCCTGAAAATATTTTGGATCTCTACCTGGGTAGCCTTGAGGCACTCGGTTTGGATCTCAAACAAAATGACATTCGCTTTGTTGAGGATGATTGGGAAAATCCGACTTTGGGTGCTTGGGGTTTAGGTTGGGAGGTGTGGCTTAACGGTATGGAAGTGACTCAATTCACCTACTTCCAGCAAGTCGGTGGTATTGATTGCAAGCCCATTTTGGGAGAAATCACTTATGGCCTAGAACGCTTGGCCATGTACCTTCAAAAAGTTGAGAATGTTTACGACCTTGTTTGGACAGATGGCGTGAGCTATGGTGATGTTTACCATCAGAATGAGGTTGAGCAATCGACTTATAACTTTGAATACTCCAATGCTGATTTGTTATTTCAGCAATTTGGCAATTACGAAAATGAAGCCAAACGCCTAATGGAAATACCATTGGCTTTACCTGCTTATGAAATGGTTCTAAAAGCAGCCCACACATTTAATTTGCTAGACGCTCGAGGCGCGATTTCCGTGACTGAACGTGCTGCTTACATTGGACGCATTCGCAATTTATCTCGCAGCGTTGCTCAAGCTTATTACGAATCAAGAGAAAAACTAGGTTTTCCTATGTGCGCAAATTTGAGAGGTGCCCAATGACGCAAGCACCACTGATTATTGAATTATTCACAGAAGAATTACCCCCAAAAGCTTTAAAAAAGCTTGGTCTTAGTTTTTCTGAAACCATTGAGCAATCTCTTAAGAGTCAAGGGCTACTTCTTGACTCTAGTATCACTAACTCTTTTGCTACACCACGTCGTTTGGCAGTTCATTTTTCAGCCGTTTTAGAAAAAGCAGCCAATCGTCAAGTTAAAGAAAAGTTATTACCCGTTTCAATTGCATTAGATAGCGATGGCAAAGCAACTGCACCATTGTTAAAAAAGTTAGCCGCTCTTGGTCACCCTAACATCTCTATTGACCAGTTAGAACGCCAAGGTACAGAGAAATCTGAAACGTTTTATTTGAATGTTGAAGTCTCTGGTAGCACCCTAAGTGAAGGTTTGCAGTTGGCTTTAGAGCAGGCCATTGCAAAGTTACCAATTCCCAAGGTCATGCGCTATCAAATAGCCCCCGGAACAGCGCAGGT
This sequence comes from Polynucleobacter sp., assembly GCA_023257325.1. Taxonomy (GTDB): domain Bacteria; phylum Pseudomonadota; class Gammaproteobacteria; order Burkholderiales; family Burkholderiaceae; genus Polynucleobacter. Next base: position 1,222 of record JALRCP010000040.1, read on the forward strand.
ACAGGATGTTGAATTTGTTCGCCCTGCTCATAGCTTACTTGCGCTTCATGGAGCCACAGTGGTTCCAATTGAAGTATTAGGGCTCAAAGCCCAAAACACGACTGTGGGTCATCGCTTCCTCTCAAGTGGCCATCTTGTGATTGACCATGCAGATTGTTACTCAAAAGTACTCGAGGACAGCGGCAAGGTCATTGCAAGCTATACAGGTCGCCTTGAAAAAATTCGTGCAGCCTTGCAATCGGCTTCTAAAGGTCAAGAAGTATTAATGCCTGAATCTCTTTTAGAAGAGGTTTGCTCATTGGTTGAATGGCCAGTTGTATATACCTGCGAATTTGAAAAAGAATTCTTGGAAGTTCCTCAAGAATGTCTAATTCTAACCATGCAAACCAATCAAAAGTACTTTGCTATGACCAATCAGCAAGGTAAGTTAAGTCATCAATTTTTGATTGTTTCTAATATTGAGACCAAAACACCTGAAGCCATTATTTCAGGCAACGAACGTGTGGTGCGCCCAAGATTAGCTGATGCTAAATTCTTCTATGAACAAGATCGTAAAAAATCCTTGATTGAAAGAACACCACTCCTATCCAAAGTGGTGTATCACAACAAATTAGGCACACAACTAGAAAGAACTGAGCGTGTGGCCAAAATTGCCAAAGCCATTGCTACAGAGCTAAAAAAATCTTCCCCTGGCGTCGATATTGACCTCGCAGTTCGAGCCGCTCAGATTGCCAAGGCTGATTTATTAACTGACATGGTCGGTGAGTTTCCAGAACTGCAAGGCATCATGGGGCGTTACTACGCTAAGAATGACGGCGAACATGCCGATGTAGCAGCGGCCTGCATGGAACACTACGCTCCACGATTTGCGGGGGATCAGCTACCAAAGACCGATACAGGCACTGTCTTAGCTTTGGCAGATAAACTTGAAACTCTAGTAGGTATTTGGGGAATTGGTTTAGCTCCGACAGGTGAAAAAGATCCTTTTGCTCTTCGCAGACACGCTTTGGGCATTTGCCGAATCTTGCTTGAGAAGAAATTACCTCTGAATATCTGTCAAATTCTTGAAAGCACTCTAAAAGAATTTAGCCAAGCCGAGGTTCATCAAACCGCTAAGGTAGAAGTCATTCATGGGTTTATTCTAGATCGACTTCGTGCTTATTTAAAAGATCAAGTTTTGGATGGTAAAAATTATTCAACCAACGAAGTTGAGTCAGTGGTTAGTCAAGAGCCACAAGTATTCAATGACGTTTTAGAACGCTTAAAAGCTGTGAGACTTTTTGCAGCTTTGCCAGAAGCAAGTGCGCTAGCTGCCGCCAATAAACGCATTGGTAATATTTTGAAAAAGGTTGATTTTGCAATTGCAGAAAAAGTGGAGTCTGATTTACTCACTGTAGCAGCTGAAAAATCTTTAGCCAAAGCTTTGGATCAAATCATGCCGCAAGTCACTCAGTCATTCCAAAATGGCCAATTTACTGAGGCACTTCAGTCATTTGCAAGCTTAAAGTCAGACGTTGATAACTTCTTTAATGACGTGATGGTCATGGACCCTGACGAAAAACTCAAAAACAATCGCTTGGCTTTGTTATCTAAATTACATGGCTTGATGAACCAAGTGGCTGACATTGGCAAATTGGCCGCCTAATCATGGCAAGTAAATTAACTCACTCTAAATTAGTGATTTTGGATCGTGATGGCGTCATCAATCATGACAGCGACCATTACATCAAATCTCCTGATGAATGGGTTCCCATTCCAGGAAGCTTAGAAGCCATTGCCAAACTTAATCAAGCTGGCTATCGAATTGCTGTTGCCACAAACCAATCAGGGATAGGTAGAGGCTTGTATGACATGGATACCTTGAATGCCATCCATGAAAAATTTCATCGTCTACTCAGCAAAGTGGGTGGTCAAGTCGATGCCATCTTTTTTTGCCCACACACCGATGCCGATCAATGTCATTGTAGAAAACCTCTTCCTGGAATGATTGAACAAATAGCACAACGTTATGGTATTTCAATCAAAGGCATTCCAATTGTGGGTGATAGCGTTAGAGATCTAGTGGCTGGTGTGAATGTTGGCGCAGAACCTCATTTGGTACTAACTGGCAAAGGTGAAAAAGCCCGCGCCAGCGGAGAGCTCCCTCCATACACTGCAATCCACCAAGATTTAATGGCTTTTGTGAACCACTTCATTGGGCGGTCATGATTTACATTCGCTCAATAATTTTTTTCATTCTGATGTTGGTCATTACGCCAACTTATGCTGTGGCCTGCTTGCTAGTTTTTCCAGTTATTGGCGCCTCTCAACGGTATGAATTTGTCAAAGGCTGGAATATCACCATGACTTACTTAGCCAAAGTAATTTGTGGAATTGAATATGAAATCAAAGGATTACATCATTTAGAAGCCATGATCGATAAGCCTGTGATTGTCTTATCAAAACACCAATCTGCTTGGGAAACAATTTCATTCATTGCATTACTTCCCAAACAACTTTGTTTTGTATTCAAACGAGAATTGCTGTGGATTCCTTTTTTTGGCTGGGCTTTGGCTTTGTTACGCATGATTCATATCAATCGCTCCAAAACAGCTGCCGCCTCTCAATCTATTGCCAATCAAGGCAAAAAATATTTGGCTCAAGGCGTTTGGATCATTATTTTTCCAGAAGGCACACGCACCAAAGTTGGGACAAAGACCAATTATCGTAAAGGTGGGGCTCGCCTAGCTAGCGCTACCAAAGCATGGGTTTTACCAATTGCTCACAATGCTGGTCATGTTTGGCCCAGAAATAGCTTTTTAAAATACCCCGGTAAAGTCACAATCTCAATCGGCCCCGCTATCAGCCCTGACAATAAATCAGCAGAAGAACTTCATCAACAAACTGAACAATGGATTGAATCTGAAATGCGCATCATTGATGCGCCAGCTTATATTTCTAAGTGAGTGAGTGCTTGGCCAGCAAGCGTGCCCAAGAAATATATTGATCAACCGCAATATCCTGAGCTCTTTTTGCTAGAACCTCATCATCTAAGCAAAGCAATTCCCTCACACTCGCTAAATTATTTCGAAGCACTTTTCTTCTTTGCGCAAAAGCCATAGAAACGATTTTCTCTAAGGCTTGATATTCATTGGGGTTGAGTTGAAGATCTTGCCTAGGAATCATTTTGACAATCGCAGAGTCAACTTTGGGCGGTGGATCAAAACACTCAGGAGGAACATCCAAGACATTTTCCATGTGATATTTAGATTGCAACATTACAGATAAACGACTGTATTCTGAATCTCCATGGGTGGCCACCATCCTCTCAACCACCTCAGCTTGAAGCATAAAAACTTGCTCATCCACAAAACTCACTGCTTCCATCAAATGGAATAACAATGGTGATGAAATGTTGTACGGAAGATTTCCAACAATTTTTACCCGTCCATTGGTAATTTTTTGATCTTTTAATCCTTGAAGCAACTTTTCTCGTTGGGACTTGGCCCATTCACGAAAGTCAAACTTCAACGCATCACATTCGTGGACAGTTAATTTAGCAATTTGTTGATTGTTCCAAAACTTCACCAAATCTCTATCTAGCTCTACCACCGCCATGGCATCTAAAGCATTGAGTAATGGTTTGGTCATGGCCCCTAAACCTGGGCCGATTTCAATCACTGCATCGTTATTCTGAGGATCAATGGCTTTGATAATGAGATGAATCATCCCAGTATCAACCAAGAAATGTTGCCCAAAACGCTTACGAGCTTGATGTGCCACTGCTTGCTTTCGACATCTGATAGGCTAACTCTAGGGCAGCTAATAAACTGGTGGCGTCAGCCTTGCCTTTACCAGCAATGCCAAGAGCAGTTCCATGATCGACCGATGTGCGAATCACAGGCAAGCCCAACGTGACATTGACTCCCTCACCAAATGTAGCGAACTTAAATGGGGCTAAACCTTGGTCGTGATACATCGCCAAAATCACATCGGCTTTTTTCAGATTAGCGGGACTAAAAATGGTATCGCCAGGGTACGGCCCAGATACTTGCAGATTCTTTTTCTTCATGCTCTCAATGGCTGGAACAATAATCTCAAGCTCCTCACGCCCCATATGACCAGATTCTCCTGCATGAGGATTTAACCCAGTAACATAAATCACAGGATTATTGATGCCAAACCGATGCTTCAAATCTCGATCAATAATTGCAATGGTATTTTCAATGAGTGTTGTTGATAAATGATGAGAGACTTGCTGCAATGGAATATGAGTCGTTGCTAAAGCCACTCTGATTTGCTTGGGTAAAAGCTCAGACTCAAAAATAGGTCGACCAACCAACAACATGACTACTTGATGAACACCACATTTTTGAGCAAGATACTCTGTATGACCGCTGAACTGGACGCCTGCCTCAGAGATAACACTCTTTTGAACAGGTGCCGTCACCATGGCTTGATAAATCCCTGTTTGGCAACCCTCGATGGCTCGATCCAAGGTTTCTAAAACATAACGTGCATTTTTTGGATTGAGCTGTCCAGGCACCACTTTTTCCTCTAAAGCGCAATGCTTGATGGCCAAACGCGGGGGCAATGTTTGAGGAGCAAGTGATTGATCAATCAAAAGATCAATGCAGACATCAGGGCGCTCATTTAAAAAGACATTGGCTGCATGAACACTAATCTCTGGACCAATTCCAGCTGGTTCGCCTGTGGTCAGAGCAAGATGAATCATGCTTAATTCGTCTGTCTAATCTCAACGGTAGCTGCATCTCTGATCTGGCGAAGCCAGTCTTGATACGCTTGATCTAATTTTTTCTCACGAATTGCTGCTCGAGCGTAGTCACGCTGTTTATCCGCTGATAACTGTGCTTGGCGACGCTCTACCACTTGAATGAGATGCCATCCAAACTCTGTTCTAACAGGATCACTGACTTCATTGATATTTAATTGGTTCATGGCTTGCTCGAATTCTGGGACCAACTCCCCTGGCGACATCCATCCTAAATTTCCACCATTTGGCGCAGAACCGTCTTCAGAGTGCTTTTTAGCCAATTGAGCAAAATCAGAAGCTTTAACCTTAATTTGATCTTTGAAATTATTGAGGCGGCGCTGCGCTTCAAGATCGGTCACGCCAGGACGGTGTCTTAACAAGATATGACGAGCCTGAGTTTGAGTCACCACAATATTTTGGGCATTATTAGAAATAGAACCTTTGCGATCAATCACTTTAATCACATGAAATCCGGCGCCACTTTGTAATACACGAGGAATCATTTGATTCGCGCCAACGCCTTGCGCTCCGTCCACAAACAGCTGAGGCAATCGGTCTAGAGTTCTATATCCCAAATCCTCAACCCGAATACCAGATCCAGGCAAAGCCAATTTTTTACCAAACGATAAAAAGTCTTTTTCTAATCCCGCCTGTTTAAATATTTCTTCGGCCTTACTTTTGGCAGCAGCTATATCAGCCTCACTGGCATTCGCAGGGATTGTAATAACCAATTGAGCCAAATAAATTTCATCATTGCCAGCTTGCAATAATTTCCCTCTATTTTTTTCAGCAATATAACTATCAATTTCATTTTCACTAACCTGTACGCGCGCATCGACCTCACGCTCACGCAGTCTGGCCGCTTGGACTTCTTTTCTAATTTCTTCTTTGTACTTGTTAAAGTTATTGCCTTCTTTTTCAATTTTTTGCTTAAATTCAGAAACAGACAGCTTGCTTTGTGCGGCAATATTTCCAATGATTCGGTCAAGATCTTTATCGCTAACCTTAATACCGGCGTCTTTCGCCAAATTTTGCTGAATTCTTTCAGAGATTAATCTTTCCAAAACCTGCGCTCTTAAATCATCCGCGGGAGGCAAGGGGCGATTGGCTGCTTTGAATTGCTTCTCAATAGAAGTGATTCGATTTTCAAGTTCTAGCTTTGTCACCAAACTGGTATCAACAACAGCAACCACTTCATCAATTGAACGATTCTTGTTTTGAGCGGATGGCGCCCCACTAAAAATCATCAAACTGATTCCACAAATAACAAGCTTAACTAACTTCATTCGTAACTTTCAAAAGGTGATATGGGTGCTGGATTAGGGCTAATAGGCTCATATCCAGGTATATTAAATCTAATTAAGTTAATTGGGTTACTACCAACACTTGAGAAACCTTTAAAGTCAATTTGCATATAGATTTCTGAGGTTGAAAGAACCGAGGTATTTTGATAGTGGCGATGAACCAGTCGTACCACCCAGCAATCTGCGTCATATTCCAGACCAGCCACACGGTTTAAGACCTGATTAGAGATCAAATCAAAGTTGTAACGAGCCATACCGTACCACTGCCGAGTGATTGGCCATTGGCCTGATAATTCATATTGATCTGATGTGGCTTTTGCATCGACTGGATTAACCACTCGCTTATAGCTTGCATTCAATAGTTTACGTAACTCTGGACGATAGCTTGCAGTCACACTTTGTTGAACAAACTTAGATACTTCCTCGTTGTACTGAATCACACCATCTAAGTTAAAGTTACCCACCAATCGTGTTGACAAACCCGCCAAAATGTCAGATCTTTTGGTGGGTCTTTGCTCAGCGGTAAGGCCTACACGCTGACCTTCCATATCAATACGTTGGGCAATCACACCACGCAGGCGCTCAATGCCAGTATCAGCATCCAAAACACGTGACGTTAAACCAAAAGTAACCTTATTGTTATCAGCAATACGATCGTTACCAGCAAAAGAGTTCTCACTAAAAATTTGAGAGATTCCGAAACCAGCATCTGCCGTATCAAATAATGGCAAATCATTTTGATATCTATAAGGCGTATAGACATAGAACGCTCTTGGCTCCAATGTCATCAAAATATTTCGATTAAATAAAGTATTGAGCTCAAGCGCATCTCGCTCTAGCACCAAACCAGAATCCAAACTAAAGGTTGGCAACGCAATGTTTCGATTTAAATCAGCCTGACCAGGAAATGGATCCACAGAATACTGCGTGGTTCTCAATGTCACCTTGGGGGTTAAGTAATACCCAGGCGTCATGAATGGTCTTGCAACCGAAGTGGTTGCATACGCACGATTACCTTCTTTAAAAGTTCGCTGACTATTACTTAAACCTTGGTAAGTAAAACGAGTGGCGTCGGTTTCCACGGAAACGTTGAAACCATTCCAGTTATTTCTTGCATATTTGGCGTTAATTTGTGGCTCACGCTCATATGGCAACGTGACCGGGTAATTGGGATCAGGTTGCAAGGTTTGAAATTTTTGAACGCGCGTCAAAATACTCCAACCAGAAACGGCATACCGAGCACCGACCTCTTGATTAAATTGACGGTTCACCACACCATTCAAACTCTTACCCAAATCATCTACATATAAGTCATCCGATACTTTGCTGTAGTCAGCATAACCTTGAAGACCATTGGCAAGATTTTGTGTGTGCTTTAAACCAAAAGCCCAACGATCGCGACCATAAGCTGAATCATTCAGAGCTTCTGCGGTCACAATCCCCGTGTAATTTCTATCTAAGTAACGGTATTCAACACCCAACTGCTCGCCACGACCCTCAATATATCTAGGAAATAAGGTCATATCGCGATTGGGTGCAACATTGACGTAGTACGGTAGCGTGATGTCCCAACCTTTGACGCCACCTCGACTGGCGCGCCCATATGTGGGCGATAAAAATCCAGAGCGTCGACCTGAACCCGTCGGCAAGGCAAATACTGGCGTATATAAAACCGGTACCTTAAAGAAATGCAATACAGCGTTGTTACCAACTGCCGTATTGGTATCTTGCTCAACTTCCATCCGACTGGCTGTTAAATACCAGTCCAAGTTATCGGGTCGACAGGTACTGTAGGTGAGCTTCTCAAATTCAAACTCATTGTCTTCTTTAAAATCAACTCGACGAGCTTGACCGCCTCCACCTATATCTCTTAACTCATAGACCGGCTCTTCCATCCAGCCCTCTTGAGCATCAATTCTGATTTTTGCTTTGGGTCCTTTAAAAGAAGTGGAATCTTTTAATAGAGTGGCATTTCCCTCAACATCTGCAATATCGGTATCTGGGTCATAGGTAATCAAATCACCCTTAATGACCGTGCGATTTCTACGAATCACACCATCACCTTCAAGACGCATTTGGCGATCCATGACCCCATCCAACTTTTTAGAGGACGTGAACGTGGGCGCTTGATCATCAGGAACAATGGGTCTGACCAATAACTGATCTTCTAGCTTCAAAGACAAGGGCTCATCACTGACCTTATGTTCCTGAGCATGAGCCAAAGATGTAAGACAAATAGCGGCACATACCCCTGCCAATTTAAGAGTAAATTGGGGGTGTTTTATCTTGAGAAAAAGGCTCGGAATGATAAAAGTTTTAGGCATATGACTTAAGTGCTTTTATTATACGAATCCATGAACCCTGATATCCGCTTATCTCAATTAAATTCTTGGCTAGCTCCACTGGCTAGCCAATGGGCAATTGACCCAAAAACGATCCAATCCGCTTCTAGCGATGCCAGTTTTAGGCGTTATTTTCGGGTTTTAGGGACTAAAAATGGCCCCCACCCAAGCTTTATCATCATGGATGCCCCTCCAGCTACAGAGGACACCCGGCCATTTATAGCCATTTCAAAGCTGCTTTTTGAAGCCCAACTGAATGTCCCTCAAGTTTTAGCTCAAGATACTGAACAAGGCTTTTTATTACTAACCGATTTAGGCAATCAGACTTATTTATCTGCTCTGAATCCAGAAACTGCTCCGAAACTGTACCAAGATGCCAACAATGCCTTGATACAAATGCAACTGGCCAGCAAACCAGGACAATTACCCAATTACGATCGAGCATTACTAACAAGAGAACTTGAGCTCTTTCCAGAGTGGTACCTCAATCGTCATCTAGGACTGCAACTCAACACTCAACAACAAGGCGATTTGGCGAAGATTTTTGAGCTAATTCTAGAAAATAATTTATCCCAAACTCCTGTGATTGTTCACCGAGATTTTCATAGTAGAAACTTGATGGTGACTCCTGAGAAAAATCCAGGAATCCTTGATTTTCAAGATGCTGTTTATGGGCCAATCACTTACGACCTGGCTTCTTTGTATCGCGATGCCTACATTGAGTGGGAAGAGCCCGAACAAATGGATTGGCTAATTCGCTACTGGGATAAAGCTCGCAAAGCAGGCTTACCAGTCCCCTCTGAATTTGGGGATTTTTATCGTGATTTTGAATGGATGGGTCTTCAAAGACACCTTAAGGTGTTGGGTATTTTTGCACGCCTTTATCACCGCGATGGCAAAGACGGTTACTTGAAAGACATGCCCTTGGTATTTAAGTATGTTCGTAAAGTCGCCGAGAGATACATTGCACTCAAGCCCTTGGTCCAACTTTTAGACCATATTGAGGGCATTGAACGCCCTGATGGGCTCACCTTCTAATGAATCAGTACTCACCTATACCTTGCATGGTATTAGCTGCTGGTCGCGGAGAGAGAATGCGGCCACTGACTGACCATACGCCCAAGCCATTATTAGAAGTACAAGGAAAAAAGCTAATTGACTGGCATATCAGTGGCTTGATAAAAAATCAGCATCAGCAAATAGTCATTAATCATGCGTGGTTAGGACAGCAAATTGTTGATCATTTATCCCCCTTAAAAGATCAGGGTTTCAATTTACAGTTTTCAAAAGAAGATGAGGCGCTTGAAACAGCTGGCGGTCTGCGCCAAGCGATGTCACTGATGTCCTTAGAAGACTATTTTTTTGCCATCAATGGCGATGTGTTTTGTCCTGAATTTCCGTTTCACAGAATCAAAGATCTGGTTCTACAGATGAGAAACCTGCCCAATAAACCCTTGGCCTATCTCTTCTTGGTTGAAAATCCTGCGCATCATCCATTGGGCGATTTTCAACTTGAAGGCGACATGGTTAAAGACAAGGTAGAGAACTCTAAGAGCCTGACATTTTCTGGCGCCGGCCTCTACCATCAAGATTTGCTGAAAAGTATTAAGATAGGAACTGTTGCAAAGCTTGCTCCACTCTTGCGTCAAGCCATGGCAGAAGAACGTGTTCTAGGAGAATATTTAACAGTTCCATGGGTTGATGTAGGCACCCCCGAGCGATTGGCTGAATTAAATAAAAAACCATGACAAGCAGTGATTCATTTCCAAAACATATTTATGCCAACAGACGTTTGCAGTTGGCTAAAGCCATGCTTCAAAAAAGTGATGGCGGTGTTTTGGTTCTTGAAACTGCACCAGAACATTTCCGCAATCGTGACAGTGATTTTCCTTATCGTCATGATTCAGATTTTTACTATTTAACGGGATTTTCAGAGCCTGGTGCCACCTTGGTCATGTTGGTTCAAAAATCTTCCACGCAATCCATTCTTTTTTGTAGACCCAAAGATTTAGAAAGAGAAATTTGGGATGGCTGGAGATTGGGTCCTGAAGCAGCCCCCACTTATCTTGGTCTTGATACGGCCTATTCATCGACAGAGCTTGATCAGTTAATGCCAGACTTTATCGCTGATCAACCCGCTATTTATTCAAGACTTGCTGGACAAGCCACAACTCAACAACAATTAAAAAAGTGGCTTGATCAAGTAAAAGGAATGTCCAGAACCGGAGCGGTTGCACCGACTTCTATTGAAGATGCAGAATCTTTGATTCATGAGATGCGTTTATTTAAAGATGCGCATGAAATTAATATCATGCGCCAAGCTGGAAAAATTGCTGCTCAGGGTCACATCAGTGCCATGAGAGCATCAAAGCCTGGCTTACGAGAGTATCACCTAGAGGCTTCGCTTTTATATCAATTTAGAAATGCAGGGGCTCAAAGCGTTGCATACAACAGCATTGTGGCAGCAGGCGCTAACGCTTGCGTATTGCATCACCGCGCTGGCAATGCTGAATTAAAAGAGGGTGACCTTTGTTTGATTGATGCCGGCTGCGAGCTAGATGGTTATGCATCGGATATCACCCGAACCTTTCCCATTAATGGCAAATTTTCTGGGCCACAACGGGCTGTATATGACATTGTTTTAGCAGCTCAAGAAGCCGCCATTGAAAAAACAAGGGTTGGGTTTGATTTTCAGGCTCCCCATGATGCAGCGCTTCGGGTTCTCACTCAAGGAATGCTGGATTTAAATCTATTGGATAAAAAGGTGCTGGGCAGTCTTGATAATGCACTTGAAACAAAGGCTTATCAAAAGTTTTATATGCATCGAACCAGTCATTGGTTGGGGATGGATGTTCATGACGTGGGCCAATATCGAGAACCTAACAGTCAAACAGATCCGAAACCTTGGCGTTCATTAAAACCCAATATGGTCTTGACCATTGAACCTGGTCTATACATTAGACCGGCTGATGATGTGGATCAACAATATTGGAATATTGGTATTCGCATTGAAGACGATGCTCTGGTCACTGAAAACGCATGTGAACTTATGAGTCGAGACGTACCGGTTCAAGCTTTCGAAATTGAATATCTGATGAAGCATTCATCATGAAAAAAATAGTGATTATTGGGGCGGGTCCAGTCGGGCTTGCCTGTGCCAACTGGATTTTGCACAAGCAACCCAATGCGCATCTTCATCTTTACGATCGTCTATCTGAATCCGATGAAGTCATTACCCAAGGCGATAGCCGCGGTTTAGCAGTATCTCAAGGCAGTCATTTATTACTGAAAACTATTCATGCATGGCCCAACATATCCATGCCGATTCATACGATTCACATATCCCATCGCGGTCACTTTGGAAGAGCGGTTGTTCGCAAAGAAGAGTTGCATCAAGATGCGCTCGGACACATCATTCGCTATGCAGATATTCATTTATCGCTCAGACATTCATTAAAACAATGGCTGGGTAAAGCGCCTCATTTTCATTGGCACTTTAATCAGGCGCTGAATGAGTTAAACCATGACCTATTGGGTGATGTGATCATTCATGCTGAAGGCGGCTTATTTAAACAACAAGACTGGCAAGAAATCTATCGCGACTATGAACAAAGTGCGATTGTGGGCTGGGTCAAAATGGACGGTGAAAACCATCACATGGCTTGGGAGAGATTTACCGATGAAGGTCCATTGGCCTTGTTACCAAATCATCAAGGGGCTGAATATCTCAACTTGGTTTGGTGTGGCAACCCTGAAACAACAGAGCGTCGCTTAAAACTTGATGAAAAGAGTTTTCTAAACGAGCTACAAGAATCTTTTGGATCTCGTGCGGGTCAATTTATCGCAGCAGGTGAATTAAGAAGTTATGAGTTGGGACTTAATGCCCGGAAAAAAATTATTGATAAAAATGAGGTTTGGATTGGCAATGCTGCGCAAACCATGCATCCCGTAGCAGGCCAAGGTCTTAATTTAGGTTTAAGAGACGCGCACACTTTAGCCGATTTATTGACTGAAGAATCAGATGTGGCGCTTGCCTTGAGCAAGTATGAGAAAGCCCGTAAAAAAGATCGACAAGCCACCATCGGTACCACTGACTTTTTAGCCAGAGTATTTACTTCAAAATTAAAACCCGTCATTTGGTCTAGAGGAATTGCTTTATCAAGCCTTCAATTACTCAGCCCCATCAAACAAAGCATTACCCGTCAGATGATGTTTGGACAACGTTAAGTCACCTTTAACTGCTTAAAATTTAAGCAGAAAGTAAGGCGAACATGGTAGAGTGGCGTCCTGATGAAATTAGGTCCCTTCACCCTCCCTAACAATCTTTTTGTTGCCCCAATGGCTGGTGTTACAGACCGGCCATTCCGGCAGCTATGCAAGCGTTTGGGGGCCGGATACGCCGTTTCTGAAATGATTGCCTCCAATGCCATGCTTTGGAATAGCGCTAAAACTTTGAGACGCGCCAATCACGATGGCGAAGTGGAACCCATCTCGGTACAAATTGCAGGGGCGGATCCTGAGATGATGGCTGAAGCAGCACTTTTAAATATTGAGCGCGGCGCTCAAATCATTGACATTAATATGGGTTGCCCAGCTAAGAAAGTATGCAATGTGGCTTCTGGATCAGCACTTTTGAAAGATGAGCCATTGGTCGGCAGAATTTTGGAAACCATCGTTGAAACGGTTAAAAAAAATTATCCTCAGGTGCCCGTCACTTTAAAAATAAGAACCGGTTGGGATCGAGAACATAAAAATGCCCTTCAGATTGCCAAAATAGCTGTCAACAGTGGGATTGAAATGCTCACCATTCACGGTAGAACGAAAGCAGATTTATATCGAGGTGAAGCAGAGTATGAAACCATCGCGGCGGTCAAAGCAGCCATCACTATTCCAGTCGTTGCAAACGGTGACATCAATAGCCCATTAAAAGCCGCTCAAGTTCTCAAAGAAACAGGGGCAGATGCTTTGATGATCGGTCGTGCAGCGCAAGGTCGACCTTGGATTTTTAGAGAAATCTCACACTACTTGAATACAGGCGAGTTATTGCAAGCCCCCAAGGTAGCCGAAATTCAAGAAATCATGAACCACCATTTACTCGATCACTATGCGTTTTATGGTGAATATGTCGGCGTTCGTACTGCTCGCAAACATATAGGTTGGTACTGCAAGGGGCTAAAGGGCTCTCATGTTTTTCGCCAACACTTGAATACAATAGAAGATTGTCAAAAACAATTAGTCGCAGTGAATCACTTTTTTGATTCATTGAAGCAAGACTCAGAACATTTAATCTATTTAGAAGCAGCGTAATATGCAAGCCCCAGCCCAACACCCTGTTAGCCAGACCATTGAAAAACATTTAAAGCGCTATTTAGATGATTTGGGTGACACTGCTCCCAGCAATGTATATCAAATGGTTTTAACCGTCATGGAAAAGCCCGTGCTTGAACTCATTATGAAGCACGCCGATCAAAATCAATCATTGGCCGCCACCTATTTAGGCATTAATCGCAACACTTTGAGAAAAAAATTGTTGGAACACGGCCTTCTTTAATTTTCCTTTTTTATTTTTAATTAACCTGACCTTTAGAAAATTCTTATGATTCGCACAGCTCTTTTATCTGTTTCTGACAAATCTGGTGTAGTTCCATTTGCTAAATCACTTCATGAGTGTGGCGTCAAATTGATTTCTACCGGCGGAACCGCCAAGTTATTGGCTGAAAATGGTCTTCCGGTTATTGAAGTTTCAGAAATTACTGGCTTTCCTGAAATGCTAGATGGTCGCGTCAAAACATTGCATCCCATGGTTCATGGTGGTTTATTGGCTCGTCGCGATCATCCAGAACATATGGAAGCACTAAAAAAACACGGCATTGGTGCGATTGACATGTTGGTTATTAATCTTTATCCATTCCAAAAAACTGTTGCACAAGCCAATTGCTCTTTTGAAGATGCCATTGAGAATATCGATATTGGCGGTCCAGCAATGCTAAGAGCAGCGGCCAAAAACCACCAAGACGTGACAGTCTTGATCTCTCCTAGCGATTACGATGCTGTTTTAACTGAAATGCGCGCAAATCAAAATGAAGTTTCTTTTGCTACTAACTTCAAATTAGCCAAAAAGGTCTATGCACACACTGCTCAATACGACGGTGCCATCGCTAATTACTTATCAAGTTTGGGCGATGATTTAGAACACACCACACGCAGCACTTATCCTCAAACGCTTCATCTTGCTTTTGATAAGGTTCAAGAAATGCGTTACGGTGAGAATCCTCATCAAAGTGCCGCCTTTTATAAAGACACTCAAGTAGTCCCTGGTGCGCTGGCCAACTATCGTCAGCTTCAAGGCAAAGAATTGTCATACAACAACATTGCAGATGCAGATGCCGCTTGGGAATGTGTCAAGAGTTTTGGCAATACAGTGACCAGTGGACAGCCTGCTTGCGTCATCATCAAACATGCCAACCCTTGCGGTGTAGCAGTCGCATCATCTGCACTAGAGGCCTATCAAAAAGCCTTTAAAACAGATTCAACATCCGCCTTTGGTGGCATCATCGCCTTTAATCGTCCATGTGATGGCCCGACTGCAGAAGCAGTCTCTAAACAATTTGTTGAAGTTCTAATTGCGCCAGCATTTACACCTGACGCTTTAGCCATCTTTGCAAGCAAACAAAACGTTCGCTTGCTTGAAATTGAATTGGCTGAAACCATGAATCCACAAGACATCAAACGTGTGGGCGGTGGTTTATTGGTTCAAAGTCCTGATGCCAAAAATGTGGCTCCGAATGAATTACGTGTAGTCACAAAACGTCAACCCACTGCCAAAGAAATGGAAGATTTGATGTTTGCTTGGCGAGTGGCTAAGTATGTCAAATCGAATGCAATTGTTTTCTGTGGTGATGGCATGACTCTGGGTGTTGGTGCGGGTCAAATGAGTCGCATTGACTCTGCCAGAATCGCGAGCATCAAAGCCCAAAATGCAGGTTTAACTTTACAAAACTCAGCGGTTGCCAGTGATGCCTTTTTCCCATTCAGAGATGGTTTAGATGTGGTGGTTGATGCAGGCGCTACATGTGTCATTCAACCAGGTGGCAGCATGCGTGATGATGAAGTTGTAGCTGCCGCTGACGAACGTGGAGTTGCTATGGTTTACACCGGTACCCGTCACTTCCGTCATTAATACTCATGAAAATTTTAGGCATTGACCCTGCTTTACGCGTCACTGGTTTTGGCGTCATTGAAGTTCAGGGTCAACGTCTTCATTACATTGCCTCAGGCACGATTGAAACTGGAGGCACAGAAGTTCCGGTACCACAAAGACTTGCGACACTGTATGCAGGTATTCAAGAAGTGGTCGCAACTTACAAACCTGATGCTGCAGCGATGGAGCAGGTTTTTCTAAACGTTAATCCGCGCTCAACTTTATTGCTAGGGCAGGCACGGGGCGCTGCGATTGCTTCTTTAGTGTCTGGCGGTTTACCCATGGTTGAATTCAGTGCTTTGGAAGTTAAGAAAGCCATCGTAGGCTCAGGGCGCGCAGGCAAGCATCAAGTTCAAGAAATGGTGAAACGCCTACTAAAGCTAAATAAGGTCGCTGGCACTGACGCATCAGACGCCCTGGCCGTTGCGATTTGCGCCGCTCATCACAGAGAACTTAATGAACGATTACACACATTTCAATAATCAGCTTAAGATGTCAACATGATTGGAAGAATACAAGGCACTTTGGTTGCCAATAATCCCCCAAGATTGCTAATTGACTGTCATGGTGTTGGCTATGAAGTTGATGTGCCTATGAGCACTTTGTATCAAATGCCCGCAGTTGGTCAACAAGTCACATTACTCACCCACTTTGTAGTGCGTGAAGATGCCCAACAATTATTTGGTTTTGCCCAAGAATCAGAACGTGAGGCTTTTCGAGCGCTGATTAAGATCAGTGGCATTGGCGCAAGAACTGCATTGTCATTGCTCTCAGGCATGAGCGTTGAAGAGTTGGCTCAAGCGGTTACTTTGCAAGAATCCGGTCGACTCACCAAAGTCCCTGGAATTGGCAAAAAAACTGCGGAACGATTGCTACTCGAACTTAAAGGTAAATTAGGTGCCGATATTGCTGTTGGTGGTCAATCTCAAGCACCTGACA
>JALRCP010000065.1 GCA_023257325.1 Polynucleobacter sp.
GCCGGTAAGATTCCAGGCGGCTTCTTCCGTCGTGAAGGTCGTCCATCAGAAGGCGAAACTTTGATTTCTCGTTTGATTGACCGCCCAATTCGTCCATTATTCCCAGAAGGTTTCTACAACGAAGTGCAAGTCGTGGTTCACGTTGTATCGATTAACCCAGAAGTACCAGCAGATATTCCTGCTTTGATCGGCGCTTCGGCTGCTTTGGCAGTTTCTGGCATTCCATTCAATGGTCCAGTGGGCGCTGCTCGCGTGGGTTACAAGAATGGTCAATACATGTTGAATCCAACACGTAGCGAGCAAGCAAGCAGCGAATTAGATTTGATCGTTGCCGGTACTCAAGCTGCGGTATTGATGGTGGAGTCTGAAGCCCATCAGTTGTCTGAAGAAATCATGTTAGGCGCGGTTGTTTACGGTCATGAGCAAATGCAAACGGCTATTAATGCCATCAATGATTTGGTGCGCGAAGGCGGTAAGCCAGAGTGGGATTGGCAAGCAGCTCCGAAGAATGAGCCATTGATTGCTAAAGTGACTGCCTTGGCTGAGGCAGGTTTGCGTGAAGCCTATCAAATTCGTCAAAAACAAGCACGTTCAACCAAGTTGAAAGAAGTGACAAAAGATGTATTGGCGAAATTGGCTGAAGAAGGCGAGTTTGACGAAGTTGAAGTGGGCAACATCATGTTTGAAATTGAAGCGAAGATTGTTCGCAGTCAAGTATTGAATGGTGAGCCACGTATTGATGGTCGCGACACACGCACCGTTCGCCCAATTGAAATTCGTACAGGCGTATTGCCACGCACTCACGGTTCAGCATTGTTTACCCGCGGTGAAACACAAGGTTTGGTGGTGGCCACTTTGGGTACGGCCCGTGACGAACAAATCATTGATGCTCTAGAAGGTGAGCAGCGTGATCGTTTCATGTTCCACTACAACATGCCTCCGTTTGCAACGGGTGAGACAGGTCGTGTAGGTAGCCCTAAGCGTCGTGAGATTGGTCACGGTCGTTTGGCAAAACGTGCATTGATTCCTGTATTGCCTTCTCCCGAAGAATTTGCCTACAGCTTGCGCGTGGTTTCAGAAATCACAGAATCGAATGGTTCTTCATCCATGGCTTCTGTTTGCGGTGGCTGTTTAGCGATGATGGATGCTGGCGTTCCAGTGAAGGCCCATGTGGCTGGTGTAGCGATGGGCTTGATTTTGGATGGCAATCGCTTTGCTGTGTTAACTGACATCTTGGGTGATGAGGATCACTTGGGTGACATGGACTTCAAAGTGGCTGGTACATCCAATGGTATTACTGCATTGCAGATGGATATCAAGGTTCAAGGTATCACCAAAGAGATCATGCAAGTTGCTTTGGCGCAAGCCAAAGAAGGTCGTTTGCATATTTTGAGCAAAATGCAAGAAGCGATGAGTGGTGTACGCACTGAGTTGTCAGCTCATGCACCCCGCATGGTGACCATTAAGATTCATCCAGACAAGATCCGCGAAGTGATTGGTAAGGGTGGTGCCACGATTCAAGCATTGACCAAAGAAACAGGCACTAGCATTGACATCACGGACGATGGTGTTGTCACGATTGCGTCTACCAGTGCTGAAGGTATGGAAGAAGCCAAGCGTCGCATTGAGGGCATTACTGCTGAGGCAGAAGTGGGCAAGATCTACGAAGGCCCAGTGGTTAAGTTGCTTGAGTTTGGTGCGCTTGTCAACATTCTTCCAGGTAAAGATGGTTTGTTGCATATTTCAGAAATCGCCAATGAGCGTGTGAAAGATGTCAAAGACTATTTGCAAGAAGGGCAAGTGGTTCGTGTGAAGTTGTTGGCAGCTGATGAGCGTGGCCGTTTGCGTTTGTCTTTGAAGGCTGCATGTGCTGATGAAGGAACAAGCATTGCTCCATTGAATGGTGCAGCTACTTCAACTGATGCTGCTCCAACTGAGCAAGCTGAACAGCAACAACAGTAATCACGCATCCAGAAAGTGAGCTAAGACGGCATGCGTGCTGTTGAAATTAGCCAATACGGTGCTCCTGAGGTTCTCAAGGCGGTGGCGCGACCAGATTTGGTTGTGCCACCGATTGGCTCTGGTGAAGTGTTGATCAGAGTGCGAGCAG
Source organism: Polynucleobacter sp. (assembly GCA_023257325.1). Taxonomy (GTDB): domain Bacteria; phylum Pseudomonadota; class Gammaproteobacteria; order Burkholderiales; family Burkholderiaceae; genus Polynucleobacter. Next base: position 2,111 of record JALRCP010000065.1, read on the forward strand.
CGGGAGTTAACCGTCCGGATGTTTTGCAGCGACAAGGTTTTTATCCAGTGCCTGCAGGTGGTTCGGATTTGCCTGGGCTTGAACTGGCCGGTGAGATTGTGGGTGGCGATTTGGCTCATCCCAGTAATTTTTTTAGTTTAGAAGTGGGTAGTCGTGTCTGCGCCTTGGTGGTCGGCGGGGCTTATGCTGAGTATTGCATTGCGCCTTTGGCTCAATGTTTGCCAGTGCCTAAGGGGCTTTCTGATGTTGAGGCCGCGAGTCTTCCCGAAACATTTTTTACTGTGTGGAGCAATGTATTTGACCGAGGTCGCTTAGGTTTAGATGGGCGGGGTCCAGAGACTTTGTTGGTTCACGGGGGTAGCAGTGGGATTGGCGTGACTGCGATTCAGTTAGTGACTGCCATGGGTCACGATGTGATTGTGACTGTGGGCAATGATGAAAAAGCTTCTGCCTGCAAAAAACTGGGGGCAGTTCTAGCGATTAACTACCGTACTCAAGACTTTGTTGAAGAAGTGAAATCTTTCACTCATGGCAAAGGCGCTAACGTCATCTTAGATATGGTGGCTGGGCCTTACTTGGGAAGAAACATCCACTGCTTGTCTGATGATGGTCGAATTGTGATTATTGCTACACAAGGCGGTAAAATTTCAGAAATAGATGCAAGCCAAGTTTTGCGTCGACGCTTGACCATCACGGGATCTACGCTAAGAGCCAGATCGGTTGATTTCAAGGGCAGTATTGCAAGGTCATTGAGGGCTTATGTTTGGCCTTTGATAGAGAATCAAACAATTAAGCCGGTGATTCATGAAGTGTTTGAGCTAGAAGCTGCTGCAAGCGCCCATCGTTTGATGGAATCTAGTGAGCATATCGGCAAAATTGTTTTAACGGTGAAATAAAAGAGAGCCTTATGAGACCACTGACCATAATTGGTAATTGGAAAATGAACGGCAGTTTGGCGACTAACCAAGCATTGATTCAAGGTTTTTTG
>JALRCP010000082.1 GCA_023257325.1 Polynucleobacter sp.
CTGCATTGCGTGCTCACGGATTTTAAACGTAATTTTCTCGTTCCGCAAATCAAGTTCGGCTCTAAATCCTTGTTTTTTGAGGATTTGCTGTACTTTTTCAGCATATTCGGCCGAATTTCCGGAAATATTCATCACAATGCACTGAGTTGGTGCAAGCCAAGTCGGCATCGCGCCAGCATGGTTTTCAATCAAAATACCAATAAAACGCTCCAATGAACCAACAATTGCCCGGTGCAACATGACCGGTACTTTGCGATCATTGTCAGCAGAAACGTATTCGGCGCCTAAACGCAAAGGCATGGAGAAATCGACTTGCATGGTGCCGCACTGCCAGGAACGACCAATAGAATCCTTTAAATGGTATTCAATTTTGGGGCCATAGAATGCGCCCTCACCCGGCAACTCTTCCCACTCTTGGTTCGATGCTTTGAGAGCATTTCTTAAAGCGGCCTCGGCTTTGTCCCAAATGGCGTCATCGCCCACTCGCTTGGCAGGACGCAAAGCCAACTTCACGGCCACTTCGGTAAAGCCAAAATCGTTGTAAACCTCACGCACGGCCTGATCGAATGCGGCTACTTCAGACTGAATTTGATCTTCCGTACAGAAAATATGACCATCGTCTTGAGTAAAGCCTCGCACCCGCATCAAACCATGCAAAGCGCCAGAAGATTCATTGCGATGACACTGACCAAACTCGCCGTAACGCAACGGCAACTCACGATAACTGTGTAAACCCGCGTTGTAAATCTGAACGTGACCTGGGCAGTTCATCGGCTTGAGTGCATAAGCACGGTTCTCAGACTCAGTAGTGAACATATTGTCTTTGTAGTTTTCCCAGTGACCTGATTTTTCCCACAAAGCGCGATCCAAGATTTGAGGTGCCTTCACCTCCTGATAACCATTGACTTGATAAACGCGACGCATGTATTGCTCGACTTGTTGCCAAATGGTCCATCCTTTGGGATGCCAGAAGATTAAGCCAGGAGCTTCTTCTTGGAAATGGAATAAATCCAATTGTTTACCGAGTTTGCGATGATCGCGTTTTTCAGCTTCTTCCAACATATGGAAGTAAGCCTCTTGATCTTCTTTTTTGGTCCAAGCGGTGCCGTAAATACGCTGCAGCATTTCGTTTTTGCTGTCGCCACGCCAGTAGGCACCCGCCACTTTGATCAATTTGAATACTTTTAACTTACCAGTGGATGGCACGTGAGGACCACGACACAAGTCGGTGAAACCACCCTCTGAGTACAAAGAAACTTCCTCACCTTGCGGAATGGCTTCAATCAATTCAGCTTTGTAGTGCTCACCCAAACCTTTGAAGTATTGAACCGCTTCATCGCGACTCACCACACGACGCTCGACTTTTTCATCTTTCTTCGCCAGTTCAGTCATGCGCTTTTCAATCGCAGCCAAATCCTCGGGCGTAAAGGGGCGCTCGTAAGAAAAGTCGTAATAGAAACCTGAATCAATGACTGGGCCAATCGTCACTTGAGCTTCTGGGTACAACTCTTTGACGGCGTAGGCCAATAAGTGAGCAGTGGAATGACGAATTACTTCAAGACCTTCAGGATCTTTATCAGTCACAATCGCCACATCACTATTGGCGCTAATTAAGTGACTGGTATCGACCAATTGACCATTGACCTTGCCGGCCAAAGCGGCTTTCGCCAATCCCGTACCAATGCTTTGTGCCACCTCGAAAACGGTCAAGGGTGCGGGATATTCGCGCTTGGATCCATCCGGTAATGTGACAACAACCATATCCACTCCAATACTCACTCAAAAAATTGGCGCGGTGCTCTGGGATCTTTTGAACCTGGGGCATACCGCGCCTGTCTGTACATCCTTGCACCTGATTGATCAGATGCCAAATTCGTTGGTAGGCTCGATTGGAATCGAACCAACGACCTCTACCATGTCAAGGTAGCGCTCTAACCAACTGAGCTACGAGCCTATTGAGTCCATAAGTTTATCACTTGTGCTTACTTTCTTCTCGCTTCAGTGACACCCTTCACTTCTAAAAGTGCGGTCAAAGCGGTTTGTAAGCCATGGGTTGAGGGCACCTCAATCGTAAATTGCATGCTGGCAATCCCCTTGCGGGATTGAGTTTTAACCCCAGTGACATTAATTTTGAGACGAGAGAAAACTTCAGAAATATCTCTGAGTAAACCTTGTCGATCCAATGCAATCAAACCAATATCGACTGGGAACAATGATTTGCCCTCGGGCTTTGTTCCCCACTCAGTTAAAACCACTCGCTCAGATGCGCGCGCCAAAAGTTGTTTGAAGGTGCTGCAATCTTGACGATGAATCGAAACGCCCCGTCCACGCGTGACAAAACCACTGATGGGGTCGGGTGGCACGGGCCGACAGCAGCGCGACAATTGAGTCAGCAAAGAATCAACGCCAACAACCAATACATCACCTTGGCTGACCTTGGCTTTACTCTTGCGCAAAATAATGTCGGGCAACTCAGGTTTGACTGACTCAACTTCTGATTCATCATTTTTTTCTTTTTCTTTATCTTTGTCGCTTTCTTGCAAAGCTTGCTGAGCAGCAAACCAAGCACGTACTTTGGTTTTGGCGCGATGAGTCGCCAAATATCCTCGCTCTGCATTGAGCCAGTCCAAAGAAGGTCCCCCTTGCTTGACTGAAACGATTTCAACCGTTTGTCCGTTTTTTAAACGCGTATCCAAAGGAACCATGGCGCCATCCACGCGTGCTCCTCTGCAACGATGTCCCAAATCAGTGTGGACTGAGTACGCAAAATCAATCGGAGTAGCCCCCTGCTGTAAAGACACCACTTGACCCAAAGGCGTCAACACATAAATCTGGTCATCCAACTCTTGGCCCTTGAGTTGATCCCAAGCATCTTCTTTCCAGGCGATCAACTGTCTTGCCCAAGCAATCCTGCGGTCATACTCTTCCTT
>JALRCP010000092.1 GCA_023257325.1 Polynucleobacter sp.
TCCGGTTCAGCATCGGACGAAGATGCGATGGCGTGCCGTTAGAGACGTTGGAGAGTCCTACCACCGATCGGCATCCCCGGGAGATATCAGCCAGCATTTTCATAAACTCCAGGCAGGCCTTAACCTGGTTGATCTCCACCATCACCATGCCATGGTGCATCAAAGGAATCATCATCGACAGCAGGGTACTTTCTTGACCTCCGTGCATGCTTCCGGTGCTGGTGAAGACGCAAGCCGGTTTGCCGATCAAAGATCCTGAAAGCCATTCGGATGTGGTGTTGTCTAAAAAATATTTCATGGCTGAGGCCATGTTGCCAAAGCGAGTTGGTGACCCCAATGCCAAACCGGCACATTCTTGTAAATCTTTGTTTTCAACATAAGGGGAGCCACTGGCTGGGATATCAGATTCAGTCGCTTCGCAAACCGCTGAAACTGCCGGAACTGTGCGCAAGCGGGCGCCAACACCTGGAACACTTTCGATGCCCTCAGCGATCAATTCCGCCAATTGACGGGTGGCCCCGTGTCTTGAGTAATAAAGAACCAAAATTTCAATGTCTTTGTTTGCCATAGATTTGTACTTAGATTGATATCTTGCTTATGATAGAGCCGTGCAAGTAATTCGTCATAAAGACTCCCTCCTCGATTTTTTTAGCTATATGCGCAGTCGTGCCAAGCTGGTACGAATCAATGAAATGGCTGGCAGCCTATCATTCACGACCATCTTGTCGATTGTGCCTATGGTAACGGTTTCCTTCTCTTTGATGGCGGCTTTGCCACGATTTTTGAAGTTGCGCAAAGCCTTTCAGGATTGGTTATCTGACAACTTGATTCCTGGAGCCATTGGTGACCCGATTCTGATGTACTTGAACCAATTTGCCATAAAGGCAAAGGGGTTAACCATCTTTGGTACTTTGGGTTTGGTGATCGGTGTTTTCTTTACTTTAATCACCGTTGAAAATGCCTTCAATCGAATTTGGGGCGTTCAAAACCCACGACCTTTTTTAAAGCGCATGGGTATTCATTTGGTCACGACTGTTCTTGGACCCTTGTTGTTGGGCTTGAGTATTTATTTGAGCTCGATGGTACTCAGTGCCTCGAAGGGCTTGATTGGACCTCTCAGTCAGGGTTTTAATTTCATGGCTGATTTTTTCCCGATCGTCTTATCCACCCTGTCTTTCACCTTGGTTTATAAAATCTTGCCCTATGACAAAGTAGAGTGGCGCGATGCCTTATGGGGTGGAGTTGGGGCTGCGGTGGTTTTTGAGTTGGCCAAATCTGCCTTTACTTGGTTTGTGGCCAGTTTCCCCATCTATAAAACGGTTTATGGCGCTTTTGCCATCTTGCCTCTGTTCTTGGTTTGGATTTACCTCACTTGGTGGGTAACCTTAGCTGGCGCCACCGTGGTCGCCAATCTACCGATCGTCAGGGCTTGGGAGCGCCGACCCACATCAAACCCCTCACTGGGGTAAGTCCTGATAGGGCGCCTCTATCTTGAGAGAATGCCTGCTGATAGACTGTTTCTTATGCAAGGATTTACCTGGTTAAAGCGCCGGGGAGAATTCAGTTACTCAAACAAAAATGATTGGAGCCAACATGAAAGTCAGTGATATTTTAAGATTTAAAGGTGCAACCCTTTACACCGTTGCCCCTGACACATCACTTTCTGCAGCTGTTCACATCATGGCTGAAAAAGACATTGGTTCTTTGGTGGTCATGCAGTATTCAGAGCTGGTTGGTATTCTGACTTTCCGTGAAGTGATCAATACCTTGGCTAAAAACCATGGCAATCTTGGAACGGCTCATGTGGGCGATGTCATGGAAAAGTCACCCATGACTTGCACTTCTGAGATGGATCTTGATGAAGCCCGTCGCATCATGTTGGATAAGCACATGCGTTACTTACCAGTCTTAGATGGCAACACCCTCAATGGTGTGATTTCTTTTTATGACGTTGCAAAAGCGGTTGTGGAAGCTCAAAGCTTTGAAAACACCATGCTCAAAGCCTACATTCGTGATTGGCCGGCCGCTGAAGATGCCAGCACCAACACCAAGTAAACGCTAAAAACTAAAAACGACAACCAAAATCAAGTCAAATGGCCAGACCAATGTCATAATCTAGGCATGGCTGGAAGCACACTAGGACACTTATTTCGTATCACCACTTTTGGTGAATCTCATGGACCTGCGATTGGCGCAGTCGTTGATGGCTGCCCTCCGGGCATGGCTTTGACTGAAGACGACATTCAGGGAGACCTTGATCGTCGCAAACCAGGGACTTCCCGTCACGTGACGCAACGTCAAGAAGCCGACAAAGTAGAAATTCTTTCAGGTGTGTTTGAAGGCAAAACGACCGGCACGCCGATTGCTTTGGTGATTCGTAATACAGATCAGCGGAGTCAAGACTACGGCGATATCTTGGATAGTTTCAGACCTGGCCATGCGGATTACACGTATTGGCACAAATATGGCATGTAAGACTTTATCCTTATATCAAAAGGCAGCATAGGCTGCCTTTTTTTTTAAATATGCGATTTCAACTCGAGCACGATTGGCAAGATAATATGGCTACCCCTCGCAGCCGATTAGGTGAGCGGGCCAAAATCCATTCCTTTGTCGTTTTATGTATTATTTGGGTATTTGCAGGGCTTTTTGGTCATGCGCCCTGGAAAGGCTAT
>JALRCP010000151.1 GCA_023257325.1 Polynucleobacter sp.
TATTTCTTCCAGAATTCCCATTGGCAGATCCGCAGCCAGTTCAGCGAGCGATGGCGAAAGAGACGACAATCCATCATCAGCCAGAGTGACAGCATGCTGAACTTGAGCAGCTTCAATGCCTTGATGGGTTTTTACTTGCCAGCGGGGATTAGAAGAATCACCCTCTATTTTCTGAATGCGCTCGACTGTGACCGGATACCTAATCTCCACCGACCCTTTGGCACATTCGGCAAAAAGCATATCAATGATCTGCTGAGCCGAGACATCACAAAATAATTGACCTTTGTGTTTCTCATGAAATGCAATGTTGTAACTTTTGACCAATTCAATGAAATCTATGGGCTTGTATTTAGATAAAGCACTTTTGACAAAGTTAGGGTTCATTGACAAAAAATTGGCCGGCCCTGAATGCAGGTTGGTGAAATTACAACGACCCCCACCACTGATACGAATCTTTTCCCCAAGAATCTCAGCATGATCCAATACCAAGACTTTAAGACCCAATTGACCAGCCACACCAGCACAAAACAAGCCCGCAGCACCGCCACCGATTACGATTGCATCCCACTGCTTGATTGCTTCACCCGACATTGTTAACTTTCAACGAATCATCTCAATGTCGCTCACTATACCTAAGTTTGACGGGCAATTAGAGGGCCCAAACTGTTAAAGCTGAGAAGCTGTCAGAAAAAAGGCAAAATAGAGGTTTACACACAAAATTGCTAAAAACTAGCCTTTGGAGATGACAATGTCAGAGCAAAAAAAAGCCAAGCGCATGAATGAGCGCTCAAGAATGATCACAGAAGGTGTGGCACGTGCCCCCAACCGATCCATGTATTACGCCATGGGTTACAAAGACTCTGATTTTGACAATAAACCCATGATTGGTGTGGCCAATGGCCACTCCACCATCACGCCTTGTAACAGTGGCTTACAACGCATCGCAGATGCGGCGGTTGCAGCGATTGAAGCAGGTGGTGGCAATTCTCAAATATTTGGTACCCCTACGATTTCAGATGGTATGGGTATGGGCACTGAGGGCATGAAGTACTCCCTCGTATCTCGGGAAGTGATTGCTGACTCAATTGAGACCTGTGTCAATGGTCTTTGGCAAGACGGCGTTGTGGTCGTTGGCGGTTGCGACAAGAATATGCCAGGTGGCATGATGGCTTTGGCCCGCACCAATGTGCCAGGTATTTATGTGTATGGCGGTACGATCAAAGCTGGCCACTACAAAGGTAAGGAACTAAATATTGTTTCAGCATTTGAAGCCGTCGGTGAATTTACAGCTGGCCGCCTCAGCGAAGAAGACTTCAAGGGCGTAGAACAGAACGCCTGCCCTGGCAGCGGATCATGTGGCGGCATGTATACAGCCAATACCATGAGCTCTGCTTTTGAGGCCTTGGGTATGAGCTTGCCTTACTCATCCACGATGGCCAATGAGGATCAAGAGAAAGTAGATAGCGCAGCTGAGTCAGCCCGCGTGTTGATTGAAGCCATACGCAATGATTTAAAGCCACGCGACATCATTACCAAGAAATCTATTGAGAACGCAGTCAGCGTCATCATGGCTGTCGGTGGTTCAACCAATGCGGTATTGCACTTCTTGGCAATTGCTAGCGCAGCAGAGGTTGATTGGACCATTGATGACTTTGAACGCGTACGTCGTCGCGTGCCAGTCATTGCTGACATGAAACCATCTGGTAAATACTTGGCTACAGACTTGCATCAAGCGGGGGGCATTCCACAGGTCATGAAAATTTTGTTAGATGGTGGTCTCTTACACGGTGATTGCATGACCATCACAGGTAAGACCATTGCTGAAGTCTTAAAAGATGTGCCATCCAAACCACGCGCCGATCAGGATGTAATCAAAACCCTTGATAACCCGATTTATGCTCAAGGTCACTTGGCGATTTTGAAGGGCAATATTTCTCCAGAGGGTTGCGTTGCAAAAATTACAGGTCTTAAGAACCCAAGCATCACAGGTCCTGCCCGTGTGTTTGACTCTGAAGATGACGCCATGAAAGCCATTATGGCCAATCAGATTGTGGCTGGCGATGTGATGGTAATTCGTTACGAAGGTCCTAAAGGGGGTCCTGGTATGCGCGAAATGCTAGCCCCAACTTCTGCTCTGGTGGGCCAAGGTTTGGGTGAATCCGTGGGCCTCATCACAGACGGACGCTTCTCAGGCGGCACATGGGGTATGGTGGTTGGTCACGTTGCACCAGAAGCTTATGTGGGCGGCACGATTGCCTTGATACAAGAAGGCGACTCAATCACGATTGATGCCCACACACAATTGATTCAGTTGAATGTGAGCGATGAAGAAATTGCTAAACGTCGCGCTGCTTGGAAGCAACCTAAGCCACGCTATACCCGCGGTGTTCTAGCGAAGTATGCTCGTCTTGCCAGCTCAGCTAGCAAGGGTGCTGTGACTGATAGAAACTTGGACGACTAAGCAAAAGTTCATTCTGCAGTTGGTCCAGTAGCCGAATTAATTGAATCTCAATTAATTTAAGAAATAAAAAGCCGCATTCAAATGAATGCGGCTTTTTTGTTGTGCGCCTAATTAGTGATGCTTGGAATGATCATGTCCAGGTTCGCCATGGGCTGGAAAACCACCCACTTTGAATTTCACTTCCACCTCACCTGCTTTTTCAAACTTGAGTTTGACAGGCACTGTCAAACCAGGCTTTAACTGACTATTCAAATCAATGAACATCAAATGCAAACCACCTGGTTTCAATTCCACTTTTCCATTGGCAGGAATATCAATCGCTTTAACTTCACGCATTTTCATGACATTGCCTTCCATGCTCATGGTGTGTAATTCCATGGTTTTTGAAACAGGGGAAGATGCAGACAATAATTTGTCAGCAGGACCCTTGTTTTCAATTTTCATGAAACCACCACTCATTTTTTGAGCAGGAACAGTTGCTCTTGCCATGGGGTGCTCAATCTTGAGATT
>JALRCP010000177.1 GCA_023257325.1 Polynucleobacter sp.
TTTAATTCCTGTGATGCATTACTGCATCGTCGCTCACTCATTCAGAATCGACTCCAGTCTTTCGACCGGAACCAATTTACTGTTTTGTGAGTACTGCTTATATCTGTCCCGAAGGACTGGATGTCTTTTCTCAGTACCCACATTTATCGGTTGACTACTTTTTAAAGAAGGCTGCTTGTTTTTCAAAGATTTGAATCGCAATCAGCAGAGAAACGAGACTATGCCATACCTAAAAACACATGTCAACACCTTTGACTCACAAATTTAATAAATTATTGAAAATAATTTTTAATTTTCTAACTTGGAAATGTTTTTCCTAATTAAAAACAAGGTTTTATAAAGGCCTGAAGGCGTCTCGCACCTGTTTTGGCAGCGCTAACAATGGTTGCGCCAAGCCAGAGGCAAAAGGCCCCTTGACTCAAAAGCTCAAGGCAACCATAAAAAATGCCCGCAATGCGGGCATTTTTGTATTTGAAAGCTTTTAAAGACTATTTATTTCCATCTAATCTGCGCTTATCCGCCTCAGATATCAAGTCAAATACTTTGGTGACTTGTTTAACCCCAGGAACCTCTCTGGCTATTGCAACGGCGCGATTTGCTTCAGACTCTGTGACGATGCCCATCAAATAAACCTTGCTGGCCTCGGTCACCACTTTCATTGAATTAGATGGAACGCCTTCTGTCGCCACAAAAACGCTCTTAATTCGAGTTGTTAAATACGTGTCATTGGCTCTTGCGCTGAGGCTGCTCAGAGGTGCGGCAACTAATTCGTTGAATACCTCTGTTACGTTCTTCATGTTTTTTACACTGGCCGCCACTTCCGCCTTCAATTGCTCGGTTCTTACCTCACCAGTTAACAACACTCTGCGATTGAACACGCTGACATTGACATGCAAATTGTCACCGTATTTTTTAATTAAAAAGCTTTCAGCCTCCAACTGGATACCTCTGTCGATTGCTTGGGTGCCAGGATTTCTTCGATCGGCAATCACCAGTGCGCCGCCCGCCATGCCGCCGGCAACCAATGGAAAACAACCGGTCAATGTCATGGCGCCGACGCCTGCCAACATGAGGCTGAGAGTTTGTCGTTTGGTTTGCTTATTCATATTTATTTTCCTAAAACTTAATCAAACATCAAGTGATCAACGCCATCACACAAACAATGCAATAACAATAAGTGAGTTTCTTGAATGCGGGCGGTACGATCAGCGGGCACGCACAAGTGGACATCTGTAGCGCGCAATAATTTTCCTATCTTTCCGCCATCCTTGCCAGTAAAAGCAATGACTGACATGCCCTTAGCATGCGCTGCCTCAATAGCAGCTATCACGTTCGCAGAATTTCCAGATGTAGAAATTCCAAGCAACACGTCGCCTGATTGTCCAAGTGCTCTGACTTGTTTACTGAAAATTACTTCGTAGCTGTAATCATTTCCGATAGCCGTCATGATTGAGGAGTCTGTGGTCAATGCAATGGCTGGCAACTCCCTTCTTTCGCGCTCAAAACGCCCCACCAACTCAGCTGCAAAATGTTGCGCATCAGCGGCTGAGCCGCCATTGCCGCAAGCCAAAACTTTGTGGCCCTTTTGTAAAGCACTGACAAGCAAATGAATGGCTTGCACCACATCAGCAGACATCACTTCAGTGGCTTTTCTTTTAGTTTCAATGCTGTCTAAAAAGTGCCCCTTAACCCGAGCCTCTAAATTTTCATTCATATCTTTTTTCATGTCTTAATTATGCCTTGAAGCCCCAACTGCCAAAACATATATTACCGCCTTAACTTTCTTCATTGCCTTGGTTCTTCGTTTGATGCATTATCGTTTTATTCCATCTATCTAATCCAAAGAAAAACGCATGGATTTATTTAAATTTGCAGCAGGGCAAAACTTTCCTTCAGGCAGTCTTTTTTTGGTTCCCACACCCATCGGAAACCTAGCAGACATGACCATTAGAGGCCTTTATATCCTTAATCAAGTAGATGTCATTGCCTGTGAAGACAAGCGCCATAGTGCAAATTTTCTAAAAGCCTATGGAATTTCAAAGCCTCTTTATGCCCTGCACGAGCACAATGAAAAAGCGGCTAGCGCGCACATCTTAGAAAAACTTTCACAAGGTGAGCGCTGGGCATATATTTCCGATGCTGGCACCCCTGGAATATCTGATCCGGGCGCCATTTTGGTCGAAACCATCAAACAGGCAGGCTTCAATGTATTCCCTTTGCCTGGCCCCAGCGCAGTAGTTACGGCGATTTCAGGATCGGGCGACTTTTTAAAATACGGCGATGGCGGATTTCAATTTCTTGGTTTTTTACCCACCAAAGCTAATCAACGGGACGCAGTTATTCAAAGGGCTCAGCAAGCAGGAGTAAGTTCATTCTTTTATGAGGCTCCCCATCGCATAGAAAGTAGCCTCAAAGCAATCGCACAACTCTTAGAAAAAGATCGAAAAATTTTGATTGCAAAAGAGCTCACGAAAGTTTTTGAGGAAATTCACGTCATTTCTATCGCCGATCTTCCTGGCTGGATGGGCTCCGTTAAAAACTGGCAAGGCGAATTTGTGATTGGCATTGAAGGTCAGCCACCCACGAAAAGCCCATCTGCCTTTGATGAAAACACCAAAAATTGGATTCATGCGATTGGCGATAAGGTTGGACACAAAGAACTCTCTGAAATTGTTTCTGCGGTCACAGGAATTAGCAAAAAAGATGCTTATAAAGAGCTAATGGAGATTAAAAAGAAATAAAAAAAACCCGCTTTTCATAAGCGGGTTTTTATCAAACACTGTCTTTATTTCTTTTCTGGCTCTTTAGGAGCCTCAGGGGCCGGGGCCTTAGGCTCGGCAAACTTTCCACCTGCGGACGCCGCTAAGTAAACAACAGCTCTGCCTAATTCATAATCAGAAACATCGGCCGCATTGGTTCCGGCTCTAGCTGGCATGGCGCCCTTGCCTTTAACAACTGCCGCCAAAAGACCATCATAGCCACGACCCAATCTTGCTGACCATCCACCTACATCACCATATTTTGGAGCCCCTGCAGCTCCAGTTGCATGGCAAGACGCACACGCTTGTTTATAAATTTCTTCGCCTGTTTTGAATACTTTTGGACCAGAGGCGTCTTTAAAGTCAAGAAGGGCAACCGGCTTAATTAACTGATTAGCCGACTCAGCCGCAGCATCCGCATTGGCAAGCTTCTTTTTACCATTGCCCACGTAGGTCATTAAAAATGCAATGATGATTAGCGGCACAAAAAAGCTCGCAAAAACCATCACAATTAATTGTTTGGGTGATTTAATCAAATTTCCGTGTTCTTCACTCATGACGCATTCCCTTTTTATCTAGCTCGCGCACATTATAGCTAGGATAATCACATAGAGCCTTACAATCTTAGCGTTGCGACCGTAGTTCAATGGATAGAATTAGAGTTTCCGAAGCTCTCGATACAGGTTCGATTCCTGTCGGTCGCACCAATCAACAAATCCCTAAAAATAGACATAGATCAAATAAAAATCCCGAAAACCCCTTAAAATAGGGAATTCTTGAATTTTTGCTTCAAAAAAGGTTTTTATGTCAGCAAATACTGCAGATGCGTCTTTAGATCAACCGATTCCAGTGGGCCAACCCATTCCTCATCGTAAGGTGATCCGATCATGGTTAACGCCTTTAACAGAGCGTGCAGTTGTTCGTGCGATTGTCTTGCAAGTTATCGACACCATCATCCTGACAGCCGGCATTGTTGGCACTGTTTATTTTGAATCATTCCTAGTTAAGCTTGCCCTTGCGCTTTTTTCTGGGTTCATGATTGGACGTATTTTCATTTTGGGTCATGATGCATGCCACCAAAGCTTTACCCCATACCGTGGCTTAAACAAACTTTTAGGACGCTTGGCGTTTTTACCTTCATTAACCCCATACAGCCTTTGGGAAGTTGGTCACAACGTCGTTCATCATGGACAAACTAATTTAAAAGGTTTTGATTTTGTTTGGGCGCCACTTTCATTAGAGGAATACAACAAACTTTCTGATAGTGAAAAAGCCTTGGAGCGTCACTACCGTAGCGGCTGGGGCCCGGCTCTGTACTATTTCCTTGAAATCTGGTGGAAAAAAATGTATTTCCCCAACAAGAAAAACATGCCCGCAACGCGCCCAGCATTTTTGTGGGATAACGTTTTAGTTACAGCATTTGCGGTAGTGTGGAATGCCTTACTCGTTATTGCTGCACTTGCTACAGATCAATCTGTTTTATTGACCATCATCATGGGCTTCTTGATTCCATTTATTTTTTGGAATGCCATGATTGGTTTTGTGGTGTATGTTCACCATACACACCCTAGCGTATCTTGGTATTCAGACAAGTCAGAATGGCTCAGAGCTCAACCTTTTGTCTCTACAACCGTTCATTTGGTATTTCCATTTAAGTGGGGCGCCTGGATGCATCACATCATGGAACACACAGCACACCATGTTGATATGAGCGTGCCACTTTATAAGCTTAAGCAAGCTCAGGCAAAACTAGAAGAAATGTTGCCCGAAAGAATTATTGTGCAAAAGTTTTCATGGGCTTGGTATTTTGAAACGGCCAAGCTATGCAAGCTTTACGACACCGAAAGAAAATGCTGGCTAGATTTTGAAGGCAACAAAACAGCCGATTCAATTAAGGTTGTTCTAAGCTAAATTAGGCCTCAAAACGCCCTTAAAAGGGCGTTTTTCAAAAAGCCGTTAAAATAGTGACTTGATACCTACAGAGAAGTTTATATGTCAACGCCACCAAGCACCCTGGAAAGCAATACACGCGTTATGAAGTTTTGCTCTTCATGCAGCCGAGAAAAGCCTTTAGAGGGTGGCACATGGATTCCTACAAGTAATCGCAAACAACGCTGGATTTGCGCAAGTTGCTTGTACAACCGTACTCACAGAACAGGTTCGGCGAAAGCCTAATTGACCCCATCCCCAACGTAGGGGTTGTTTCTTCTTTCTTCCCCAAAGCTTGAGACCGGGCCGTGCCCCGGTATAAATGCAATGTCATCACCCAGAGGAAAAAGTTTTTCTCTAATTGACTTGATCAAATCAGCGTGATTACCTCTTGGAAAATCTGTTCGGCCAATGGATCCGGCAAATAAAACATCTCCAACAACCGCCAAGCGATCAGGGGCACTATAAAAAATAATGTGGCCCGGTGTATGGCCTGGGCAATGCTTAACGAGCAACGATGTTTTACCTACCGTTACTTGATCGTCATCGTTTAACCACTTGTGCGGTTCAAATGAATCTGCTGATGAAAATCCAAATCTTTTACTCTGTTCTGGTAATTGATCAAGCCAAAATTTCTCATCTTGATGGGGGCCTTCAATTTCAATATTCAGCTCTTTGGCCAAGGCCATGGCGCCCGCACAATGGTCAATGTGCCCATGTGTTAACAGTATTTTTTCAGGGGTTGCGCCACTTGTTTTGAGGGCATCTAAGATTTTTGGTAAATCGCCACCCGGATCAACAATCGCAGCTAAATTAGATTCTTCACAAATCAATATTGAGCAGTTTTGCTCAAAGGGGGTCACCGGAACTATGAGAACTTTTAATGTCATAGCTCCGATTATCTCAACAAATTAGATTACCAACTAGACTCTCGATCTGGCGTTGCTGTAATTCTATGAATGGATAAATCAGCGCCGTCAAACTCTTCTTCTTGCGATAAACGAAGACCCAAAATACTTTTCAGAACACCATAAACAACTAAGCCCGCGACACTTGCAAAAAGTACTCCTGAAACTGTTCCAATGAGTTGCGCCCAAAAGCTAACGCCACCCAAACCACCCAGAGCTTTTTGACCAAAAACCCCCGCAGCAATACCCCCCAAGGCACCGCACAAACCGTGAAGCGGCCAAACGCCCAAGACATCATCAATCTTCCAACGATTTTGTACAAGGGTGAACATCACCACAAAAAGGCCGCCCGCCATTCCGCCAACAATCAATGCGCCCATAGGGTGCATTAAGTCAGAGCCCGCACAAACAGCGACCAAGCCAGCCAATGGGCCGTTATAGCTAAAACCTGGGTCATTTTTTCCTGCCAACCAAGCCACCAGTGTTCCGCCGACCATGGCCATGAGCGAATTCATTGCAACCAAGCCACTTAATTTATCCACGGTTTGAGCACTCATGACATTGAAGCCAAACCAACCTACAGCCAATACCCAAGCCCCAAGTGCTAAGAAGGGAATATTTGATGGGGGATGAGCCGAAATACGCCCATCTTTTGTATAGCGACCATGACGTGCACCCAACAAAATAATCGCTGGCAACGCAATCCATCCACCGACCGCATGCACAACAATTGAACCAGCAAAGTCATGAAACTCCTCGCCAGTTAAACCTTTAATCCACGCTTGAAAACCAAATTGCTGATTCCAAACCATGCCCTCAAAAATCGGATACACAAATCCAACCAATATAAATGTCGCAATCAATTGAGGGTTGAATTTGGCTCGCTCTGCAATACCCCCTGAAATAATTGCAGGGATAGCTGCAGCAAAAGTGAGCAAAAAGAAAAACTTGACCAATTCATAGCCATTTTTTTCGGCCAAAGCTTCCGCGCCCGTAAAAAAGTTCACGCCATAAGCAATGCTGTAACCAATAAAAAAATAAGCAATTGTTGAAACGGCAAAATCAATCAAAATCTTAACTAAAGCATTGACCTGATTCTTTTTACGAACAGTCCCAAGCTCTAAAAAAGCAAAACCTGCATGCATAGCAAGCACCATAATGGCGCCCGTCATAATAAAAAGGGCGTCTACGCCAGTTTTAAAATTTTCCATATAGCTCTCCTATAAGGCATTTATTAAGCTCCGAATTATCAGGGGTAGGATGCATCTCTCTGGATCAAAATGCACCAATTTTGTGCAAAGTTATTTTTGGTGGTTTTTCTGTGCTTAGGTACAATGTCATGTCGATGGGAGAGTTTGGTTTACCCAACGCCGAAGGCGCAATGCCCATGAACGCTCAGGCAAATGGACCGTCGATATTTACACTCTGGAGAGCGGCATTGAATTGCCCACCGAAGGGGCTAAAGGTACTCAAAAGGTTTGCGTACCTCAATCTCTCAGGTAACAGGACAGGGGGGCATCAATTCCTTTAAGGAGTTTGGATGTCGGCTGTCCCTACAAATCTAAAACGCACAATTCTTTTCGAAACTCACAAAAATGCTGGCGCCAAGCTTGTTGACTTTGGTGGCTGGGAAATGCCCGTTAATTACGGCTCGCAAATCGAAGAGCATCTTGCTACACGAACAAATTGCGGCATCTTTGACGTATCACACATGGCTGCGGTAGACGTAATTGGTATAGACGCAAAGTCTTTCTTAGAGAAAGTGGTCGCCAATAACGTCAACAAACTAAAAAATAATGGTCAAGCTCTATACGGATGCCTATTGAATGAGCATGCTGGCGTCATTGATGACTTGATTGTTTATCGTCTAGATCCAAATTACAGACTAGTTATTAATGCAGCAACTGCTCACACAGATCTTGAGTGGCTCACAAAACAAGCAAGTGCATTTGGCGACGTCAAATTAATTCCTCGCAGGGCAGATTTAAACAATAGTCAGAATCCCCAGGGCATGGTTGCCGTTCAGGGACCCAATGCATTGAATTTGATTAAACAAGCCATTCCAGAGCTAGCGAATGCGGCCAGCGAATTAAAGGTTTTTCATGCGGCATGCGTAGAAACTTCCTTGGGCGAAATCATGATTGCCAGAACTGGCTATACCGGTGAAGATGGCGCTGAATTATTAATACCTCTAGCAAACACTGCGAAAGCATGGGATTTACTCGTCAATGCGGGCGCCCAACCTGCTGGCCTAGGTGCAAGAGACACATTGAGGCTAGAGGCAGGAATGAATCTGTACGGTCAAGATATGAATGATCAAACTAGCCCATTAGACGTTGGTTTATCTTGGACGATTGATAGATCTACAGATAGAGATTTCATTGGTAGATCAGCTCTTGAAAAAACGCCTCAACAATTTGTATTTATGGGATTAATCCTACAAGACAAAGGCGTCTTGCGTGCCCATCAAATTGTTAAATCATCCAAAGGGCAAGGTGAAATTACCAGCGGTACATTTAGCCCATCCCTACAAAGATCTATTGCACTAGCAAAATTGCCAATTAATAGCGAAGTTGGCGATATTGTCCAAGTTGTTGTTCGCGACAAAGAACTTAACGCTATTGTTGTAAAAGCCCCTTTCGTACGCCATGGCAAAGCCTTGGTTTAATTTTTGGAGAAACCTATGAATATCCCTCAAAACCTACACTACAC